>NZ_JBEORT010000127.1:0-18204 GCF_040302425.1 Streptomyces sp. NPDC126497 | reverse complement strand
CGACACGGGCGACGAGGACGAACCCGAGGACGCCCGGAAGACCGCCTCCGGCGCCGATGCGGACGGGGCCGCAGGCTCCGGGGACGACGGGGACGAGCCGGCGGCGGATGACGCCCCCGGGGCCGGGACCGCCAGGGACGGGAGGACCGGAAGCGGGACCGCCGCCGCCACGGCCGACGCACCCCGCGACGAGAACGCGCCCGAGGACACCGGAACGGACACGGACACGGACGCACCGAAGTCCGGACCCGCGGACGACACGGGCGACGAGGACGAACCCGAGGACGCCCGGAAGACCGCCTCCGGCGCCGATGCGGACGGGGCCGCAGGCTCCGGGGACGACGGGGACGGGGCCGCAGGCTCCGGGGACGACGGGGACGAGCCGGCGGCGGATGACGCCCCCGGGGCCGGGACCGCCGGGGACGGCGAGCCGAAGTCCGGGGACGAGGGACGACAGGGCGGGCGGCCGAAGGCCGAGGGCCCCGTCGATCAGCCCACCGCCGTGTTCCGGACCGGGCGGCCCTCCGCGCCGGCCGTGGACCAGCCCACCACCATGCTCAAGCTCGGCGACGTGGGCCGCACCGCCGATCCCGAGCGGACCAGCACGTTCGTGGCGCTCAAGCGGGACGAGGACCTCGGTGTCCGCAAGCCGCCCGCCGCTCCCGCCACCCCCGCCGGGGCCACCTCCGCCCTCCCGCAGGTCGGCCCCGAGCGGACCACGCAGCAGCCGCTGCCGCCCAAGCCGCCGCTGGACCTGCTGGCCGAGTTGACCAACACCCCGCCGCCGCCGCAGACCCCGCTGCGGACGGCCGTGCGGCGGGTCAAGATCTGGGCGCCGCTGGTCGTGCTCCTCGTGATCGCCTTTGCGATCGCGCAGGCCGTGCGCCCGCTGCCGGCTCCCACCCTGGTGCTCACCGCGGAGGACACCCACACCTTCGACGGCGGCCGGGTGAAGCTGCCCTGGCCGGACGAGGGCCAGGGCTGGATGAGCGGCGACGGCATCGGCACGATGGACCACTTCGGTGGGCAGAAGCCGGTCGCCATCGGCTCGGTCGCCAAGACCATGACGGCGTACATCATCCTGCGCGAGCACCCGCTGAAGCCCGGTGAGGAAGGCCCGAAGATCGAGGTCGACGCGAAGGCGGAGGAGGAGGGCGGCTACTACAAGGACGGCGAGTCCACGCTCCACACCGTCAAGGCCGGCGACTCCCTCACCGAGAAGCAGGCGCTGTCGGCCGTCATGATCCCCTCCGCGAACAACATCGCGCGTCTGCTGGCGCGCTGGGACGCGGGCTCCGAGGAGGCGTTCATCAAGAAGATGAACGACACCGCCGAGGAGCTCGGGATGACCAACACGACGTACACCGACCCCTCGGGGCTGAAGGAGACCACCGTCTCCACCGCCGAGGACCAGACGAAGCTCGGCATCGCGGCCATGAAGATCCCGGCCATGGTGGCCATCACCAGCGCCGCCAGCTGGACGGACCCGTCCGGGAAGTACTGGAGCAACTACAACGAGCTGCCCTACACCATGGGCGCGATCGGCATCAAGACCGGCTCCACCACCAAGGCCGGCGGCAACCTGCTCTTCGCCGCCCGCAAGGAGGTGGACGGCAAGACGGTCACCGTCGTCGGCGCGATCCTCGGCCAGCACAAGGGCCCGTCGATCCTGGGGACGGTCAACGACGTCAGCGAGCCCGCGCTGCGCGCCGCCCAGGAGGCGCTGACCTCGGCGAAGATCCTGAAGAAGGGCGACGTCGTCGGGTACGTGGACGACGGTCTCGGCGGCCGTACGCCCATCGCCGTCACCGAGGACGTCAAGGCGGTCGGCTGGGCGGGTCTGTCGGTGAAGCTGACGTTCGCCGCGGAGGAGCTGCCGCACACGGCGAAGTCCGGCACGAAGGTGGGCGTGCTTACCGTGGGTGACGGATCGAGCGGTGCCGTCAAGGTGCCGGTCGCCCTGCAGGAAGACCTCGTGGAGCCCGGCTTCACGAGCAAGCTGACGCGTCTGTCCTGACCCGGGGACGTACGAGCCAGGCGGCCGCCGCCCACCCGGGCGACGGCCGCCTGGCTGCGTGCTAGCGTCACGAAACGGGCAAGCAGAACGGGAATACGGGGAGTGTCTTCAGGTGGCCACAGCGGAGCCGACACGCGCCGACGACGCCGATCCGGGCCCGGGATCCGGCCCTCGAATACCGCCGTCCGGGACACCGCGGCCCCCCGGGGACACCGAGGACGCCCCCGGCGCCCCCATGGCCGTCGTCCTCGCCGTGCGCGCCCGCATGCTGCGGCACCCGGTGCTGTCCGTCACCGCGCTCGCCGGGCTGCTGCACATCGTCTGGTTCTTCACCTTCGCGAACAGCGGCGGCGACCTCGCCGCACAGGACGCGTGGGCCGAGTTCGTCGGCCGGCACCCGGACTCCGCGTACAACCTCGCCTGGTACGGCGGCATGCACCCGGTGTCGTACAGCGTGGTGTCGCCGTATCTGATGTCGGTCTTCGGCGTGCGGACCACGATGATGATCGCGGGCACGGTGTCGGCGGGACTGCTGACACTGGTGCTGATGCGCAGCCGGGCGGTACGCAATCCGCTGTGGGCGGCGCTCGCGGGCGTGTTCGCGCTGCTGTGCAACGCCGCCTCGGGGCGGGTGACGTTCGGGCTCGGCACGATGTTCGCGCTCGGCGCGGTCGCCGTCGTCTTCTGCTGGCCCCACCGGTGGCGCTACAAGCGCTGGGCGAAGGCGCTGTGCGCGGCCCCGCTGGCGGCGCTGGCGACCATGGCCTCGCCGGTCGCGGGGCTGTTCGTCGGCCTGGTGGCGGTGGCGCTGTTCCTGCAGAAGCGCCGGCCGGGCGCGTGGGCGCTGGGTCTCGCGCCCACCGCGGTGGTGGCGGTGTCGGCCTGGCTGTTCCCGTTCTCGGGGACCCAGCCGATGGGCATCGGCTCGGTGATCCTGCCGCTGCTGTACTCGGTCCTGGTGTACGTCCTGGTCCCCGCGGAGTGGCGGACCGTGCGGATCACGTCCGCCGTGTACGGGCTCGGGATCGTGCTGGTCTGGCTGATCAGTTCGCAGATCGGGTCGAACATGACCCGGCTGGCGATGCTGTTCGGCGGGGTGGCGCTGCTCGCGGCGCTGCCGTTCGCGGTGCCGAGGTCCCTCAAGTGGTACGCGATCGTCGTCGCCTTCGTCGGCTTCACCGGCTGGATCGGCTTCAAGTCGGTCGACGACGTCGTGCACACCACGCCGCGCGCGTCCTGGGCGCGCGAGCTGGCGCCGCTGGTGAACGAGCTCCAGGAGGTCGGCGCCGAGCGGGGCCGCGTGGAGGTCGTCCCGGCCCGTTCGCACCGTGAGGCGTCCGCCCTCGCCCCGTACGTCAATCTGGCCCGCGGCTGGAACCGGCAGGCCGACATGGAGCGCAATCCGCTCTTCTACGACGACACCCTGAACTCGGCGAACTACCGGGAGTGGCTGAAGCGCTGGGGCGTGCACTTCGTGGTGCTGCCGAAGGACGAGCCGGACGGCGACGGCGGCCAGCGGGAGCGGGAGCTGGTGCAGCGCGGGCTGCCGTACCTGAAGCAGATCTGGGGCGACGCCAACTGGCAGCTGTTCGCGGTGGACGCGCCGACCCCGCTCGCGGAGCCGAACACGGTGGTGGAGCGGGCCGAGCAGGGCGAGTGGACGCTGCGGGTGGAGAAGGCGGGCCGGATCCTGATCCGCGTGCCGTACTCGCCGTGGCTGGGGCTCGTCGACGCCGAGGGCGACGCGCTCGACCCGCCGCAGGAGACGGAGGCCTCCGAGAACCGTCCCGAGGGGGAGCCGAGGACGTACGAGAACGTCCACGGCTGCCTGATGGAGACGGAGGAGGACGCGGACGGCGACACCTGGACGACGCTGCTCGCGCCGAAGCCGGGCACGTACCGCCTGGCGGCTCCGTACCAGTGGGACCGGGGCACCCCCTGCCCGGACGAACTGCGCTGACCTCGCGGGTCCCGGTCCCGAGGACCCCGGACCCGGGGGTCCCGACCCCTCCCCTCTGTTCATATGCATGAACAGAGGTCAGTGAGTCGAACATTTTTACTTCCTCTTGACCCGACGATTTCTTGTCGTGCCCTCGCCACCCCGCCCACGATGAGCGGGCACTTCGCGACCTTCCCCGTCCCTACCCCGCTCAGGCGAAGTGCCAACCAGCTGAGTGGAGTTCACAAGGCGGACCCTGGAAGGGGGGACATGAACAGTCTCGACTGGGCGGTTCTCATCGGCTACTTCGCCGTGATGGTCGGCATCGGCGTCTGGTCCCACAAGCGGGTGGACAACGTCAGCGACTTCTTCACGGCCGGCGGCAAGATGCCCTGGTGGCTCTCCGGCATCTCCCACCACATGTCGGGGTACAGCGCGGTGATGTTCACCGGCTACGCCGGCATCGCCTACACCTACGGCGTGACGTCCTTCGTCACCTGGTCCTTCCCCATCGCCTTCGGCATCGCCATCGGGTCCAAGCTGTTCGCCCCGCGGATCAACCGGCTGCGCTCCCGGCTCCATGTGGCCTCTCCGCTGGAGTACCTGAAGAACCGTTACGACCTGAGGACCCAGCAGGCGCTGGCCTGGTCCGGCATGCTGCTGAAGATCGTGGACGTGGGCGCGAAGTGGGCGGCCATCGCCACCCTGCTGTCGGTGTTCACCGGCGTCTCGCTCAACCAGGGCATCCTCATCACCGGCGTCGTCACCGCGATCTACTGCACCATCGGCGGCCTGTGGGCGGACGCGCTGACCGAGCTCGGGCAGTTCGTCATCCAGCTGCTGGCCGGCGTCGCGATGTTCGTCGCGGTGGTGCTCGAACTCGGCGACCACGGGGGCTTCCTCGGGGCGTGGGACGAGCCGGAGCTCCAGGGCCACGGGGAGCCGCTGGTCGGACCGTACGGCACGGTCTTCCTGCTGGCGTTCCTCTTCATCAAGCTGTTCGAGTACAACGGCGGCATGCTCAACCAGGCCCAGCGCTACATGGCCACCCCCGACGCCCGCGAGGCGGAGCGCTCGGCACGGCTGTCGGCGGTGCTGTGGCTGGTCTGGCCGGTGATCCTGTTCTTCCCGATGTGGATGTCGCCGCTGCTGGTGGAGTCCCAGAAGGCGGACGGCTCCGACTCCTACGCCCTGATGACCGAGCAGCTGCTGCCGCACGGCCTGCTGGGTCTGGTCATCGTCGGTTTCTTCTCCCACACGATGGCCATGTGCTCCTCGGACGCCAACGCCATCGCGGCCGTCTTCACCCGTGACGTGGCGCCGGTGCTGTCGGCGAGGGCGCGGAGCTGGGGCGAGCGGTCCGGCCTGCTCGCGGCCCGGATCACGACGGTGGTCTTCCTCGGCCTGTCCATGGCGGTCGCCACCCAGGTCAACTCGCCGGCCTTCAAGGACATCATCACGGTCGTCATCAAGTGGGTGGCCGGACTGATGGGCCCGATCGCCATCCCGATGATGCTGGGCCTGCTGCGGCCGTTCCGCCGCTCCGGCCCGACGGCGGCGCTCACCAGCTGGGCCCTGGGCCTGCTGGCCTTCTGGCTGGTGAACTACCCGATCCACTGGGCCGTCGACGGCGGCGTGCCACTGGAGTACCAGGTCTCCGTCCCGCTGGCGGTCTCGCTGGTCCTGTACGTCCTGATCGGCTACGCGAAGCCGGAGGACACCCCGGAGCGGATGGCGATCATCGAACGCGTCAACACCGACGGCGACGACGACGCGGCCGCGGCGGCGGTCCCGGCCCCGGCGGAGAGGACCGCCCGGGCGCGGGACTGACGGCCCTCAGGCGCCCCTGGGATATCTCGCCAGCCAGGCGGGGGACGAGCCGGCGGGCCCGTGCAGTGCGGGCCCCTGGGTCATCTCCATCGCGAAGTCGTCGGCGAGCTCCAGGATCGTGGGACGGCCCTCCAGCTCGGCCAGCCAGGCCGGCGGGAGGGCCGTCTCGCCGTGCAACGCCCCGAGCAGCCCGCCGGTCAGCGCCCCGGCGGCGGCGCTGGGTCCGTCGTGGTTCACGGCCAGGCAGAGCCCCTGCCGCACGTCCTCCGCCACCAGCGCGCAGTACACGGCGGCGGCGAGCAGCCCTTCGGCGGTGGCGTTCCCGACCAGCTCGGTGACCCGTCGCGGGGTGGGCATCCCCTGTCGCACGGCGTCCAGCGCGTGCTGGAGCGCGTCCGACACCGGCTGGTGCCCCGGCCGGGCGGCCAGCAGCACGAGCGTGCGCTGCACCGCCGCGTCCAGGCTCTCGCCCCGGGCCAGCCCGTGCACGATCACGGCGTACGCGCCCGCCGCGAGGCAGGCGACCGGATGGCCGTGGGTCTGCGCCGCGCACTCCACGGCGAGCTGCGCGACGAGCTGCGGCTCCCAGCCGACGAGCAGCCCGAACGGCGCGGACCGGGCGGCGGCCTCGGGCCCCGCCCCACCGGGGTTCTTGGGCGCCTCGAGCGTCCCCATGGTGTCGTCCCCGAGCCCCAGCAGCAGCGTGCGGGCGGGGTCCCGGCGGGCGTACAGCCACTCCTCGCGCGCCAGCCATCCGTCGTCCCTGCGCCGCTCGTCCGGACCCCAGTCCCGCTGGGTGGTGGCCCAGCGCAGATACGCCCGGTGCAGATCGGTCGGCGGGTGCCAGGCGCCGGTGTCGCGCCGCACCTGGGCGCGGATCAGGCCGTCCACGGAGAAGAGGGTGAGCTGGGTGTGGTGGGTGACGGCGCCGCGCCGGCCGTAGGCGGGGGCGAGGTCGACGAGGCCCTCCGTGCCGTGCGCCTGGCGGATCCCGTCGGCCGTCACCCCGTCCACGGGCGCGCCCAGCGCGTCCCCGAGGGCGACCCCGAGCAGCGTCCCGCGCACCCGGCCGCGGAAGTCCTGCTGCTCGCGCCGCCCCCACACGGGCCCGGCAGTACCGCCCACCAAGACCTCCCGGGGCACCGTCCGTACGTACGACGCCCAGCACTGTAATCGAACGGGGACGGTGGGTTCAGGGGGCGATCGGTACGCGGGGTGAGAAGCGTGTGAACCGTACGACCGGAAGCGGCCGGCCGGGGTCCCCGCCCGGCCCGGCGGCGCGGAGCGCGCCCCTCGCCCGCCTTCCGGCCCACCTCGCGCGGACCCGGGGCCTCCTGGATACGGGCCGCCGCACGGGGGAAGGAAACCGTCATGTCCGCCACAACCTCACGCGGCGCGTTACGCCTCGCCGCCACGCTGCTCACCGCCTCCGTCGCCCTCTACATGGCGCTGGTCGCCTTCGGCAACATCACGGACTTCGGGACCAACCGGGAATTCGTCCGGCACGTGCTCGCGATGGACACCACGTTCGGGGACGAGGACCTGATGTGGCGCGCGATCACGAACGAGGGCGTGCAGGACGCCGCGTACGTCGCGATCATCGTCTGGGAGACGGCCGCCGCGCTGGTCCTGGTGTACGGCACCTGGCTCTGGACCCGCCCCGACCCCGCACGCGCCCGCCGCGTCTCCACCTACGGCCTGCTGATGGTGATGCTCCTCTTCGGCGCGGGCTTCACGGCGATCGGCGGCGAGTGGTTCGCGATGTGGCAGTCGGAGGACTGGAACGGCCTGGACGCGGCCCTCCGCGTCTTCGTCCTCAGCGGCGTGGTCCTGCTGGTCGTCCACCTGCCGGTGACTCACGCCGCAAGGGACGACGCCCGCTGAGGGTCCGCAGCGCCTTCGCCCGTGACCACCCGGGCGGGGTGGCCGGGAAGGTCCGGGTGCGCCGCGGCTACTCGACGACCCGGACCGTCGTGCCCGCCGCGCCGAAGGTCCACAGGGCCTTGCCGTCGGGTTTGCCGACGCGGATGCCGCCCGTCCGCGCGCCCGGGTCGGCGGGCGGGGGCGAGGAGCCGTCGACCGCGTTGGAGAAGGCGACGAAGACACCGGACTTCTGGGCGAAGTACATGATGTGCTCGACCTCCACCCCGTCGCTGCCGGTGGTGGCCTCGGTGCGCTTGCCGATCGTGTACGTGCCGGGGTCCGGGGAGACCGTGCCCGGCCAGACCGCGAAGGAGCGCCGGGGCGTGTCGCTGGCGTCCACCAGCCAGACCCGCTTCTCACCGAGGGAGTAGACGATCCGGCGGCCGGTGCCCGAGTCGGCCGGCACCGGCGCCGGCTTCCTCTTCCCCTCCGGCTCCGCGGACGGTTTCGCGTCCGCCGTCGCCGACGCGCTCGGCCGGGGCGTGGCGGCGACGGGCTTCGTCCCCTGGTCCGCCTGGACGGCCAGGACCGCCACCGCGGCAATCGCCCCCGTGGTCAGCCCGGTCACCCAGGCCCACGAAGGAAGACGGGCAGGCACCGGTACGCATCTCCTCAGCTACGGGTCCCGATCGAGGGCCACGGGTTCCGGCCCGAAGGCCGCGGGTCCCGATCGAACGCGGTTCGGATCATCCTACTGCCAGCCCCCGCGCTTCCCCGGTCCCTCTCATTCCAGTACCGGCAACAGCTCCGGCAGGTGACCGTCCGAGGCCTCCGCCGTACGGCGGCGCTCCTCCGGCACCTCGCCGTACAGGGTCGTACGGGGTTTGGCGGGGCGTCCGGCGGCCTCCGCGACCGCGATCAGGTCCTTGACCGACTTGTAGGAGCCGTACGACGAGCCCGCCATCCGCGAGATCGTCTCCTCCATGAGCGTCCCGCCGAGGTCGTTCGCCCCGGAGCGGAGCATCTCCGCCGCCCCCTCCGTGCCCAGTTTCACCCAGCTGGTCTGGATGTTCGGGATGTGCGGGTGCAGCAGCAGGCGGGCCATCGCCGTGACCGCGCGGTTGTCGCGGACCGTCGGCCCCGGGCGGGCGATGCCGGCCAGGTAGACGGGGGCGTTGGTGTGCACGAAGGGAAGGGTCACGAACTCCGTGAACCCGCCGGTCCGCTGCTGGATCCCCGCCAGGGTGCGCAGGTGGCCCAGCCAGTGGCGGGGCTGGTCGACGTGGCCGTACATCATCGTCGAGGAGGAGCGGATGCCCAGCTCGTGGGCGGTGGTGACCACCTCGGTCCAGGTCGCCGCCGGCAGTTTGCCCTTGGTCAGGATCCAGCGGACCTCGTCGTCGAGGATCTCGGCGGCCGTGCCGGGGATGGTGTCCAGGCCGGCCTCCTTCGCCGCCGTGAGCCACTCCCGGATCGACATGCCGGTGCGGGTCGCGCCGTTGACGACCTCCATCGGGGAGAAGGCGTGCACGTGCATGCCGGGGACGCGCTCCTTCACCGCCCGCGCGATGTCGAAGTACGCCGTCCCGGGCAGGTCGGGGTGGATGCCGCCCTGCATGCAGACCTCCACCGCGCCCACGTCCCACGCCTGCTGGGCGCGGTCGGCGACCTGGTCGAGCGAGAGCGTGTAGGCGTCCGCGTCGGTGCGGCGCTGGGCGAAGGCGCAGAAGCGGCAGCCGGTGTAGCAGACGTTGGTGAAGTTGATGTTGCGGGTGACGATGTACGTCACGTCGTCGCCCACCGCCGACCTGCGGACGTCGTCCGCGATCCGGCACAGCGCGTCCAGGGCGGGCCCGTCGGCGTGCAGCAGCGCCAGCGCCTCGGCGTCCGTGAGCTTCGTCGGGTCGTCGGCCGCCGTGCGCAGGGCCTCGCGCACATCGGTGTCGATGCGCTCGGGCACCATGCCGGGGGCGGCGGCCTCGCGCAGGGCGTCCCAGTCGCCGTAGACCTCGTCGAAGTCCTCGCGCCGGTCGCCGGTGCGGCCCTCGGTGTCGATGGTGCGGTGCAGATCGGTGCGGCCGGTCGCGGTGAACGCCTCGTCCGGTTCCTGCCAGGGCAGCCCCCGCGGGAGGACGTCGGGGCGCGCCAGGCCCGTGGCCGGGTCGGCGAGGGCGGCCACGTGGGGGCGCAGCCGCGGGTCCAGCCACGGCTCGCCGCGCCGCACGAACTCCGGGTAGACGCAGAGTCGTTCGCGCAGTTCGAAGCCGGCCGCCCGGGACTTCTCGGCCAGTTCCTCGATCCGCGGCCAGGGGCGCTCGGGGTTGACGTGGTCGATGGTGAGCGGGGAGACCCCGCCCCAGTCGTCGATGCCGGCCGCGATCAGCCGCCCGTACTCGGCGTCGACCAGGTTCGGCGGGGCCTGCAGACAGGCCGAGGGGCCGAGGACCAGCCGGGCGACGGCGACGGCGGCGACCAGTTCGTCCAGTTCCGCGTCCGGCATGCCGCGCATCGCGGTGTCCGGCTTGGCGCGGAAGTTCTGGATGATCAGTTCCTGGATGCCGTGGTGGGCGCGGGCGACCTTCCGCAGCGCGAACAGCGACTCGGCGCGCTCCTCGTAGGTCTCCCCGATGCCGATGAGGATGCCGGAGGTGAAGGGGACCGAGGAGCGGCCGGCGTCCTCCAGGACCCGCAGCCGCACGGCCGGCTCCTTGTCCGGGGAGCCGTGGTGGGGGCCGCCGGGCTCGGACCACAGGCGGGTGGCGGTGGTCTCCAGCATCATGCCCATGGAGGGCGCGACCGGCTTGAGGCGCTGGAAGTCCGTCCAGCTCAGGACGCCCGGGTTGAGGTGCGGGAGGAGTCCCGTCTCCTCCAGGATCCGGACGGAGACGGCGCGGACGTAGGCGATCGTGTCGTCGTAGCCGTGCGCGTCGAGCCACTCGCGCGCCTCGGGCCAGCGGTCCTCGGGCTTGTCGCCGAGGGTGATGAGGGCTTCCTTGCAGCCGGCGGCGGCGCCCTTGCGGGCGACGTCCAGCACCTCGTCCGGCGACATGAACATCCCGTGCCCGGCCCGGCGCAGCTTGCCGGGCACGGTGACGAACGTGCAGTAGTGGCACTTGTCCCGGCACAGCCGGGTCAGCGGGACGAAGACGCTCTTGGAGTACGTGATGACCCCGGGCCGCCCCGCCGCCTCGAGCCCCGCGTCCCGCACCCGGGCGGCCGACGCGGAGAGATCCTGAAGGTGCTCACCGCGCGCCTGGAGCAGGACCGCCGCCTCGGAGACGTCCAGGGAGACGCCGTCCCGGGCGCGTCTGAGGGCGCGCCGCAGGGAGTTCTCGGTGGGGCCGCCGGTTCCGGTGGTCACGGAAGTCGTCATTCTCTGAGCATACGTTCGGACAGCTCAGGCCCCCTCTCCCTCCACGAACGGCTGGAACGCGTCCAGCGCCCGCAGCACCCCCGCCTCCCCCTCCGGCGGCAGCTGCACCACGACCTCCTCGATGCCCAGCCCCGCGAAGTGGGCCAGCTTGCCCGCGCTGGGCAGGACGGCGTACGGCACCACCTGGAGGGCCCCGGGGTCGCGGCCCGCGTCGGCCCAGGCGGCGCGCAGCGCGGGCAGGGCCTCCGTCAGGCCCCGCCCGCCGATCGGCAGCCAGCCGTCGGCGTACTCGCAGACGCTCGCGAACAGCTTCGGGCCCGCCGCCCCGCCGACCAGCGTGCGCGGCCCGACCACCGGTCCGCGCGGCTTCTGCACCGGCTTGGGGTGCGCGAAGCTCGCCCGCACGCTCCCGAACTCCCCTTCGTACGCCGTCGGTTCGTCCGCCCACAGCGCCCGCATCAGCCCCATCCGGTCCCGCACCAGCTCCCGCCGGGTCCGCCACTCCACGCCGTGGTCGGCGGCCTCCTCCACGTTCCAGCCGAAGCCGAGGCCGAGCGTGAACCGGCCGCCGGAGAGGTGGTCCAGGGTCGCGACCTGCTTGGCCAGGTCGATCGGGTCGTGCTGCGCGGCGAGCGTGATGCCGGTGCCGAGCCCCAGCCGTTCGGTGACGGCGGCGGCCTGCCCGAGCGCGACGAAGGGGTCGAGCGTGCGGCCGTACTCCCGCGGCAGCTCCCCGCCCGCCGGGTACGGGCTGGTGCGCTCGACGGGGATGTGCGTGTGCTCCGGCAGGTACAGCCCGGCGAACCCGCGCTGCTCCAGCTCACGGGCGAGCCGGACCGGGGTGATCGTCTCGTCGGTGAGGAAGATCGTGACGGCGATGCGCATGAGTGGCCTTTCGTACGCGGACGACGGACCCATACCTACCCGTGCGGCCCCCATCTGTCCATACCGACCGGTCGGCACCCCCTCCCCGGATCCGCTCAGTGGAAGGCCAGCCAGCCGATCCCCACGACCGCCGTGAAACCGCCGGCCGCCAGGTCGGCCGGCCGGTGGCGGCGCAGCGCGAAACCGAGCAGCACGGCGGTGAGCAGCACGGCGACCGTTCCGATCGCGCCCTTTACGGGGCCGTGGCTGAAGCCGAACTCGTTGATGTGCCGGATGACCCAGACGAACCAGGCGAGTCTCATGGTCTGCCCTCGATCCCCTTCTCCCGTACGGCGGTTCGCCGTTCACCACAAAGGTCGCACACCGGCGTCCCCGTCCTCCCCCGCCGCCGCGCGGATTCCGGGGACGGGGAAGGACGGGGACGCGGACGGATCGGGACGACCGGGGGGCGGACCTGTGTGGGCCCGGTGACGACTCCCCGCTCCCCGCGTGACCGCCGTGTGACCGCCGTGTGATCGCCGTCTCGCACGACTGCCGCTTCCGCCATGAACAAGGCAAACTGGCGTAGTTGCTCGGGATGCAGAGGGGGACTGGATGGACGGTGTGCCGCGAGGACCGGAGCAGCGGCGTCCCGGCTCCTCGGCGGAGCCGGAGGCGCTGCGCTTCAGCGTGCTCGGCCCGGTGCGCGCCTGGCGCGACGGCGAGCCGGTCGCCGCCGGCAGCCCTCAGCAACGCGCCCTGCTCGCCGCCCTGTTGCTCCGCGAGGGCCGTACGGCCACGGCGGCCGAACTCATCGACGCTCTGTGGGGCGAGGAACCGCCGTCCCAGGCGCTGGCCGCGGTGCGCACCTACGCCTCCCGGCTGCGGAAGGTACTGGACCCCGGTGTCCTGGTCAGCGAGTCCGGCGGCTACGCGGTGCGCGGGCTCGACGAGGGCGCACTGGACCTCGCGGCGGCGCAGGAGCTGGCGGCACAGGCGGAGAAGGCGCGGAACACCGGGGACCTGCACCACGCGCGGGAGGCGCTGAACCGCGCGCTGTCCCTGTGGGACGGCGAGACGCTGGCGGGGGTGCCGGGACCGTACGCGGAGGCCCAGCGGGTCCGCCTGGAGGAATGGCGGCTCCAACTCCTGGAGTCCAGGCTGGACATGGACCTGGAGCAGGGCTGCCACGCGGAGGCGGTCTCGGAACTGACGGCGCTGACGGCGGCGCACCCGCTGCGGGAGCGGTTGCGCGAGCTGCTGATGCTGGCCCTGTACCGCAGCGGCCGCCAGGCGGAGGCGCTCGCGGTGTACGCGGACACCCGCCGTCTCCTCGCCGACGAACTCGGCGTCGACCCGCGCCCCGGCCTCCAGGAACTCCAGCAGCGCATCCTCCGGGCCGACCCGGGCCTGGCGGAACCGTCGGCCCCCATGGCGGAACCGGTGGCGGTCCCCGTCCGCCCGGCCCAGCTCCCGGCGACGGTGCCGGACTTCACGGGGCGCGCGTCCTTCGTTCGGGAGCTGAGCGGGATCCTCGCGTCGGCGTCCGGGGAGGGGGCCCGGGTGATGGCGGTGTCGGCGCTGGCCGGCATCGGCGGCGTCGGCAAGACGACCCTCGCCGTCCACATGGCCCACCGGGCCCGGGCCGCCTTCCCCGACGGCCAGCTGTACGTCGACCTCCAGGGCGCCGGCGCCCGGTCCGCGGAACCGGAGACGGTCCTGGGCTCCTTCCTGCGCGCCCTCGGCACGGCGGACTCGGCGATCCCGGAATCGCTGGAGGAGCGGGCGGCGCTGTACCGCTCGGTGCTGGACGGCCGCAGGGTCCTGGTGCTGCTGGACAACGCGCGGGACGCGGCGCAGGTGAGGCCCCTGCTGCCGGGGACGGCGGGCTGCGCGGCGCTGGTGACGTCGCGGGTCCGGATGACGGGCCTGGCCGGCGCGCACCTGGTCGACCTGGACGTGATGTCGCCGGAGGAGGCACTGGCGCTCTTCACGAGGATCGTCGGCGAGGAACGGGTGAGGTCCGAGCGCGAGGCCGCCCTGGACGTGGTGGCGGCCTGCGGGTTCCTGCCGCTGGCGATCCGCGTCGCGGCGTCCCGCCTGGCGTCGAGGAGGACGTGGACGGTCTCGGTGCTGGCGGCGAAGCTCGCGGACGAACGCCGCCGGCTGGACGAGCTCCAGGCGGGGGACCTGGCGGTGAAGGCGACCTTCGAGCTGGGTTACGGACAGCTGGAGCCGGCCCAGGCACGGGCGTTCCGGCTGCTGGGGCTGGCGGACGGCCCGGACATCTCGCTGGCGGCGGCAGCGGCGGTCCTGGACCTGCCGGCGGAGGACACGGAGGACCTGCTGGAGTCCCTGGTGGACACGTCCCTGCTGGAGTCGGCGGCGCCGGGGCGGTACCGGTTCCACGATCTGGTGCGGCTCTACGCGCGTGCGTGCGCGGAGCGGGACGAACAGCCGCCGGACGAGCGGGAGGCGGCGCTGTCGCGGTTGCTGGACTTCTACCTGGCGACGGCGGCGGAGGTGTACGCGATCGAGCGGCCGGGTGACAGGCTCATCGATCACCTCGAACCGACCCAGTACGACGGGCTGCGGTTCAGCGAGCGGCAGGACGCCCTCGACTGGCTGTACGTGGAGGCCAATTCCCTTCTCTCCAGCGCCCGGCAGGCACTCCGGGGCGACCGGCTCCGCCGGGGCGTCGACCTGTTGTGGGCCGCCAAGGACCTGGGCGAGTCGGGGGCGAACTCCAAGCAGTACGAATGGGCCGCGGTCGCCGCCAAGGAGGCGGCACGGGCCGCGGGGGACCGCCGGGCCGAGGGAAGGGCGCGCACGGCGCTGATCAACGTCCATCTGGTCGCAGGCCGGTACGACGAGGCCGAGGAGGAGGCGAGCCGAGCCGTGCGGCTCGCACAGGCGGTGGGGGACTTCATCCCGCTCTACTGGGCCAGCAACGACCGAGGGATCATCGCGTTGATCCAGGGGCGCAACAGCGACGCGGAGGAGCACCTCCTGACGGCCATCGACGGATCGAGGCAAGACGGCAACGCTCCGCTCGAGGCGAGCGCCCTGTGCAACCTTTCCCGCGTCCGCCTGGCCATGGGCAACACCGCGCACGCCATCAGGCTCGCGCAGGAGGGCATCCGCATATACGACCGGCTGGGCCTCACGCTCCGCCTCGCCAACGCCCGCTACGCGCTGGGGCTGGCCTACACCTCGGCCGGGCGCATCACCGAGGCGCTCGCCGAACTGACCGAGGCACTGAGGATGTTCCGGACGAACCGGCAGCGGCTCTGGGAGGGGACGACCCACTTCCGCATCGCACAGGCGCACTTCGCCGCGCAGTCGCCCGCCAGTACGGCACAACACGCCGAGCAGGCACTCGCCGTCGGCTGTATCGGCGGTGATCGCATGCGGGCCAACGTCCTCACGACCCTCGGTGAATCCCTGGACGCGCTGGGGCAGTCGGACCGCGCACGGGCCTGCTGGCGGGAAGCCCTGTCCCTGTACGAGCAGGCCGGCGCCGCGGAGGCCGAAGCAGTACGGGCACGGCTCAGCCCGGCGTCTGCGGTCTGAGCGGTCCGGGCGGTCCGTCCGCAGGACGTTCATCGAACGTTTATGGCTCGCTGCGAGGCTGAGCCCACTGATCCGTCGCGTCGGGGGGCAAGCGGATCGGCGGCTCCCACCGCCTAAGGTGAGAGCCCGCATCGTCCTTGTCCGGCGGCTCTCGGGGGAACCGCCGGACAAGGACGACCTGAACGTCCACTCGCACACGGGGAGAAGCCGCAGCATGAGCGACGTCAAGAAGACCCAGGACGAAGAGATCACCACGCTGGACAACCACGCGCCCGCTCCGCCGAAGGGCGGCGAGTTCGTCACGATGGACAACCACGCACCGGCCCCGCCGGCGAACGACCCCGTCGTCACTCTCGACAACCACGCCCCGGCTCCGCCGGCTCTGAACCTCGACGGCGGCAAGTAGCCGTCCTTCCCGCACGGGGATCGGCCGCGGCGGCGCGGAGGGGGAGCCGTCGCGGCCGATGTGCGTCCGGCGTCGGCCGGGAACGCGATGCCGGTGGGCCCGCGGGACGGCGTCGTGGTGCCGCCCGGCCGGCACCCGCCCGGCGCATCGCCCGACCACCGACGGGGCCGAGGCACTCGCCGCGGGGAGCGGGGCCTCACGGCCGCCACGGCGCCCGTGAGGCCCACCGGCGGGACACGGCCCGCTCCGACGGGGTCGCCCGGAAGTCCGGCACGTCCCGCGCTCCGGGGCGGCGGAGGTGTCCCTCCCGCCGGCTCCGAGCGGCCGTCGGGCCACCCGCGGTCCCCGGTCGGGTCAGCCGGCCGGCTCGGCGAACATGCCGGGTTCGCACGTGGCGATCCGGGTCACGTCCCCGTCGCCGATCCCCACCCGGACCGGCACCGTCCCGGACCCGGGTACGGCGACGTCCTGGGAGTGGGTGACGACCTCCGCGCCGGTCTCGTCCTCGAACCTCACGGTGACGGTGAAGACGCCGTCCGCGGTGTTCTGGTTGACGACCTCGACCAGGGCGTACGGGGTCTCCTTCGAGGCGCAGGCCATCAGGGACACCAGGGCGTCCTGCTCGGACGAGGAAGCGCTTCCGCCCCCGTCCCCCGCGTCGTTGTGGTCGTGGTCGTCATCGTCGTCGCGGTGCGAGCCGCCGCCCGAGCCCGACGACGAGTCGTGGTTCTGGCCGGAGCTGCTGCAGCCGCCGCCCCCGTCGCCGCTGCCGCCGCCGTGACCGCGACCGGTCGAGAAACCGGTGAGGGCGAGGACGACGAGTGCCGAGACCGCTGTGAGCCTGAGTGTGTTCCCCCGGGAATGCATGACCGCCAGGCTATCGATCTTCGTGTCACTGACATGTCACCGTCTGGCGACCGCCGCGTCCCCGGCGTAGCGTCTGCGGCGGGAGCGGCGGGCCGCCGCTCCCGGCGGCGACGGCCGCCGTCCGACCGCCCTTCCGTGCACCCCGGTACGACGGCCGTCCCGCACCCCGCCTACGCCGTGCGGGCCGTGCCCGTCCCCTTCTCCGCGTCCAGCGCGTACACGCAGCGGTCCTTGCTGCACGCGTACACCACGCCGTCCCGGACCACCGGGGAGCCGGTGATCTCGCCACCGGTCGCCAGCTTCCACCTCAGGCGGCCGTCGTCGGCCTTCAGCGTGTACAGCAGGTGGTCGCTGGAGCCGAAGTGGATGCGGCCCTCGGCGACCGCGGGCGCGCCCACGATCTCGCCGCCGGACTGGAAGCGCCACTTGGGCGTGCCGGTGACCGCGTCCAGGGTGTACAGGCCCTTGCCGCTGCCCACGTGGACGTGGCCGGCGGCGACCAGGACCGGCTCGACGGAGGCGCGGGACTCGGTGGCGATGCGCCAGCGGTCGCGCCCGTCGGTGGCGTCGAGGGCGTAGACCGTGCCGAGGTAGTCGGCGAGGTAGAGGCCGCCGCCGGTGACCGCCGGGCCGGGGACGAACGCGGGCGGGGCGAGGAAGACCGCCGGGGCCTCGAAGTGCCAGCGGACGTGGCCGGTGGTGACCTCCAGGGCGAGGACGCGGGTGCCGGCGCAGACGTAGACGTAGCCGTCGGGGGCGTGCGTCACGCGGACCGGCACGCCGCCGCAGGAGGCCGCGTCGCCGATCGGGTACGACCAGCGCTCGTCGCCGGTGCGGGCGTCGAGGGCGCGCAGCCGGGCGTCCTGCCAGACGTAGACCGTGCCCTCGTGGACGGCGGGGCCGGCCTCGGGGGACTCGAAGTCGGTCTGGCAGCCGGTGACCTCCCACAGCTTCCGCCCGGTGGACGCCTCCCACGCCTGGACGCCGCCGCCGCGCGTGCCGGTGACGACGGTGCCGCGGTCCGCCTTGAGGGAGTACACCCAGGCGTCCGTGGACAGCCGCCACAGGTCGCCGCCCTCACGGGCGTCCAGGGCGAACAGGGTGGGCCCGTCGGAGGCGTGGATACGGCCGTCGGCGACCGCCATCGACCAGGCGACGTCACGGGTCTTGAAGCGGCGCCGGCCGGTGGCGACGTCGAGGGCGTGCACCTCGAAGGAGGTGACGTAGACGAGGTCGCCGTCGACGGCCGGGGTGCCCCAGACGTCGTTGGACATGCGGAAGCGCCACGGACGCCAGCCGCCGGGCTGCTCCGGGGCCGCGGTGGGCGCCGTGGGCGCCGGTACGGCCGGGTCGGCGCCGTTGACGCCGGGGCGCGGCTTGGACCAGATGGCGGCCAGGGCGGCCTCCGGCCGGGGTGCCAGGGCGGCGGCCGCGCGCGTGTCGGCGACGCGCGGGCCGGGTCCGATGGGCAC
>NZ_JBEORT010000126.1:0-18366 GCF_040302425.1 Streptomyces sp. NPDC126497 | reverse complement strand
TGGCGGTGCTGAGTGACGGGGGCTCGCCCGCTCGCCGGGGCCGCCCGCCGGTGGTGGCGGGCGGCCCCGGTGCGCGCGGGTTCAGCCGGTGTAACGGCGGGCCGTGGAGGTGCGCTGGACGGGTTCCAGGAGACGGAGGCGGGACTCGACCTCGGCGGGCAGGACCCGGCGTTCGCGCAGGACCCAGGGCAGGGCGGCGGCCGCCTCGGCGAAGGCGCGCAGGGAGGCGGTGTCGCGGGGGACGGTGCGGGCCAGGTCCAGGGTGCGGCGCAGGGCGGGGCGGACCGGACGCCGCAGCCAGGTGAACCAGAGGGTGTTGCGGATGCCGTGCACCCGGCGCAGGGTGGCGTCGCGCGCGGCCGAGGCCTGGTGGTGGACCGTCAGGTGACCGGCGTAGGTGAGCCACCAGCCGTCGGCCGCCAGGTCGGCGGCGAGCAGCTCCTCCTCGCCGCCGAGCCACAGACGCGGGTGGAAGCCGCCCGCGGTGCGGAAGGCGTCGGTGCGCAGGACGGTCGCCGCGGCCAGGAAGGAGCCGAGGGCCGGGCCGGGCAGCCAGGGCGGGCCGGGGACGGGCGAGTCGCGCAGCTCGCGGACGATCGGGTCGTCGGTGCCGTCCGGCTCGACGATGATCCGCGCCGTGACCGAGCCGAGCGCGGGGTGCCGGTCGAGCAGGTCGGCGGCGCCGGCGAGGGAGCCGGGCGACCACCAGGAGTCGTCGTCGCAGAAGGCGACGTACGGGGTGCGGACGTGGCGCACGGCGAGGTTGCGGCCGACGGCGCCGAGGTTGCGGCCGGGACACAGCAGCCGGACCTCCGGGTGGTGGCGGGCGACGGCCTCCGCGGTGCCGTCGGCGGAGCCGTTGTCGGTGACGATCACCGGGGGCCGCTCGGGGAGTCCGGCGAGTTCGCCGAGGGTGCGCAGCAGTTCGGCGCGCCGGTTGTGGGTGATGACGACGACGGTCGTACGGGGGTCGGTCATCCGGTCGTCCCTTCCGGTTCCAGCAGGCGGGCGGCCCGCTCCACGTGCGGGGGCAGCGGCCTGCGCTCGCGCAGCGCCGCCGGCAGACGGGCGAGGGCCTCCCGCAGGGCGCGCCGGGCCTGGTCGTCGCCGCGCGCCTCGGCGGCGAGGGCCCCGGTGCGGGCGAGGGCGTACCCGACGGGGCGGCGCAGCCAGGCGGTCAGCAGCGCGTTGCGGCGCTGGACCGCCGGGCGGCCGGGGCGGGCCGCGGGGGCCGGGTGGTGGTGGGCGACGACGTCGGGGCAGTGGGTGACGCCCCAGCCGCGTGCGGCCAGGTCGTAGGCGAGCAGGGTCTCCTCGCCGCCGAAGAACAGCAGCCGGTGGAAGCCGCCGGCGTCGAGGAAGGCGCTGCGGCGGACGACGGCGCCGCAGGCGAGGAAGCCGAGCACCTGGGTGCCCGGGAGATCGGCGGCCCGGCCGAGGGGGGAGCCGGCGAGGAGGTCGTTGAGCGGATCGGGGTCGGCGGCCGGGCCGACGAGGGTGCGGCCGGCGATCAGACCGAGCCGGGGATGGGCGTCGAACAGCTCGGCCGCCCGGCCGAGGGCCCCGGGCGCCCACCAGGAGTCGTCGTCGCTGAACGCCACGTACGGGGTGTCGAGGGCGCGGGCCCCGTGGTTGCGGGCGAGGGCGCCGTGGTTGACGGGCAGCGCCAGCACCCGCACCCCGGGGAAGTCCCGGGCGACCATGGCGCGGGTGCCGTCGGTGGAGGCGTTGTCGGCGACGAGGATCTCGGGCCGCTCGGGCAGGCGGCGCAGCTGCCGGAGGGTGACGGCGAGCCGCTCGCGGCGGTCGCGGGTGGCGATGACGACGCCGAGCCGTGGGTGACCGGTCATGGTGCGTCCTCCCTTGCGCGGGCCGGCCCCGCGCCGGGGCCGGGGCGGTCACGAGGGGAGCCCCCTCTCCGGGGGCCGGCCGGCGGGCAGCCGGCCGAAGGCGTGCAGGACCTCCTCGGGGGTGATCCGCAGCAGGGCCGGGTCGGGGCGGCGGCCGTGGGGGTCGCCCTCCGGGCCGTGCCACAGGGCGATGTGGCGGGGGTGCGCGGGCGGGCCCCACCGGGTGGGCGGGACCGGGCCGAAGAGGGTGACGGTGGGGGTGGCGTGGGCGACCGCCAGGTGGGCGACGCCGGTGTCGCCGCTGACGACGGCGCGGGCGCCGGCGACGAGCGCGGAGAGCCGGTCGAAGGGCGGGCCGCCGGCGAGGACGTCGGCGTCGGGCAGCCGGGCCTGCTTGGCGAGCCGCGCCACCAGGTCGTCCTCGTCGGCTCCCCCGGTGACCACCACCCGCAGCCCGCGCTCGCGCAGGGCCACGGCGACGGCCGCGTACCGCTCCACGGGCCAGCACCGCGCGGGCGCTCCCGCGCCGGGGTGCAGGACGACGGCGCCGGGGGCCGGGGACGCGGCGGCCGGGCGGGGCAGCAGCAGGTCGGCGGGGTCGGCGCCGACGCCGTACCAGCGGAGCAGCCGGCACCAGCGGTCCCGTTCGTGTTCGTCCGCGTACCAGGGCGGGCCCTCGATCTCCGGGGTCGCGGGGTGCGCGAACGCCAGCAGCCGCGGGGGGCGCAGCCCCTGCAGGAGGCGGTGGCTGGGCGGGCCGTTGCCGTGCAGGTCCACGGCGAGGTCGGGGGGCGGGCCGGTCCAGTCGAGGGTGCGGGGCACGGCCCGGCCGGGCGCGGAGGCGGGCAGCACCCGGTCCACCGCTCCGGTGGCCCCGGCGACCGGGGTGAGTCCGGCGGGCGCCGCCAGCACGAGTTCGTGTCCGGGGAACCCCCGTCGCAGCGCCCGCAGCGCGGGGACCCCGGCGAGCAGGTCGCCGAGCCCGAGGGCGCGCAGCACCAGGAGCCGGGGGCGCGGGGCCGTGGACATCCGCTCCTCACCCGGCCCGGCCGGGCGCGGTGAGGGGGCCCGCGTGCCCGGACGCCGTGGCGGCCCTCACCAGGTCACCTCCTTCAGCAGCCGCTCCCAGTCGTCCAGGAAGCGGGACAGCCCGTAGCGGGCGAGCGCGGCGGCGCGTGCGCGTTCCCCGGCGCGGCGGGCGTGCGCGGGGTCGGCGACGAAGTCCCGTACGGCGTCGGTCAGCACGTCGACGCGGTTGGAGACCACACCGGCGCCGGGCGGTACGGCCTCGGTGACCTCGGTGGTGGCGAGGGCGACCACGGGCATGCCGAGGTGCATCGCCTCCAGCAGGGACAGGCCGAGGGAGGTCCAGCGCACGGGGTGGACGTAGACCCGGCGGCGGGCCAGCGCCCCGTGCAGTTCCGCCTGCGTCAGTTCGTGGGGGCGGCAGCGGTCGGGGGGCAGGCCCAGGTGGGCGGGGAGGTCCTCGGTCCGCATGCCGAAGACGTCGAGGGGGGCGACCTCGGCGAAGGCCGGCAGCAGGTCGGTGCCGGTGGTGCGGCCGCGCCGCACCGGCTCGTTGACGACGACGGCGGCGCGCGGGAGTTCGCCGGTCCACAGCGGTCCGGGGTCGACGATGCCGTGCTCGACGACGGTCGTGGGGATGCCCCGGTCGTCCCACATCAGGCGGTTGAAGTGGGTGACGTGGACGAGGGTGACGCCGGGGACGTCCGCGGCGGGGTGGCGGGTGTCGGGCACGTCGCCGTGCGGGGCGTTGTGCTCCAGGTAGACCAGGGGCGGACGGCGTCCCAGCCACCGGTCCACCAGGGCGAGTTCGTGGGGCCGTTGCAGGACGACGACGTCGATGTCCTCCTCCCGCAGGCGCTCCGGGGGCACCTCGACGACCGAGTCGGGCCAGTCGAAGGTGCGGGCGCGGCCGAGCCCGTCGGGTCCGCGGTCCGGGGTGACGGGGACGACGTAGGTGTGCGGGCCCCGCACGAAGGCCGTGGTCCACGACCCGTGCACGTGCCACAGCAGGATCCTCATGTCACCTCCATGAGCTCGTCCGGCTCCATGAGCTTGTCGACCGCCGCGACGACGTCGAGCGCGGTCACGGTGTCCAGACAGGGGTGGCCGGGTACGGGACAGCGCCGGGCGCGGGTCCCGGCGCACGGCGCGTCCTGGTCGCCGAGCAGCACGTACGGCACCCCGTACGGCCGCCAGCGCTCGGCGGGGACGACCGGCGCGAACAGGGACACCACCGGGGTGCCGACGGCGGCGGCGAGATGGGCGGGACCGGTGTTGCCGGTGACCACGCAGGCGGCCCCGGCGAGCACCCCGGCGAGTTCGGCGGCCCCGGTGCGGCCGCCGAGGTCGACGGCCCGGCCGTCGGCGACGTACGCGGTCAGGTCCCGCTCGCCGGCGCCGCCGGTGACGACCACCCGGTGTCCGGCGGCGGTGAGTCCGCGCACCGCCTGGGCGCAGCGGCGGGGGCTCCAGGCGCGGGCGGGGACGCTGGCGCCCGGGTGGACGACGACGTACTCCCCTTCCCCGAAGCCGGTCAGCGCCCCGGTCGCGGGCGGCGGGAGCACCCGCAGCCGTCCGTCGTCGACCCGGGGGAATCCGGCGGCCTCGGCGAGGTCCAGCGCGGCCTCGGCCTCGTGGGCGTGGGGGGCGCGGTGGTGGCGCACGTCCAGGAGGGAGCCGGGGTGGTCCTCGCTGTCGGCGGCGATGAGGCGGACGCCGGCCAGCCGCAGCAGCAGGGCGGTGGGCAGCGGGGACTGGTGGAAGGAGGTGAGGATCAGCGCGCTGTCGGCGTCGACGGCGTCGACCAGTGCGTCGATCTCCTCCCGGCTGACCTCGGGCGGCTCGAACCCGGTCCACGGCGAGTCCCAGACCAGCACCTCGTCCACGCCGGGCAGCAGTCGCGCGGCGGGCGCCCCGTGCGGCCCGCACAGCAGGGTCACGGTGTCGGCCCGGGCGGCCACGGCCCGCACGGCGGGCCCGGCGAGCAGTACGTCGCCGAAGCTGTCGAGCCGGGTGACGAGGGCTTTCACACGGACCTCCCCTGCGGCGGGCGCCCGGTGCCGTCGGCGTCCGCGTCCGGCCGGTCCCAGGGCGGGGCGGTGAGGAGCAGGCGCACGGCCGTCGCCAGGTCCGGGGCCACGTGCGGCGCGGCGGCCGTCTCCTCGGGGCGGGTCTGCGGCGTGGGGACGAGGACGGCGCGGGCGCCGGCCCGGCGGGCGGCCTCCACGTCGGCGCCGATGTCACCGATGACGACGCAGTCGGCCGGGTCCGCGCGGACCCGGCCGGCGGCCCGCAGGATCATGCCCGGCCGGGGTTTGCGGCAGGGGCAGCCGTCGTCGGGGCCGTGCGGGCACATGACCCAGACGTCGAAGGGGCCGAGGAGTTCGTCGACGCGGTGGTTGACGCGGCGGGCGTCGGCCTCGGTGAGCAGTCCGCGCGCGATGCCGGACTGGTTGGTGACGACGCCGGTGCGGATGCCGCGGGCACGGAGCGCGTCGAGCGCCTCGCGGGCGCCGGCGACGGGCCGCACCAGGCCGGGGTCGGCGTTGTAGGGGACGTCGTGGACCAGCGTGCCGTCGCGGTCGAACAGCACCGCCCGCACCGGGCTCACCGGGCCGCCTCCCGCCAGGCCGGGGCGTGGCGGTGGCGCCAGGCCCCGGCCAGCCGGTACCAGGTCGCGGCGGGCGGGATGACCACGCTGGTGGCCAGCACGGTCGCCACCTCGTCGCGGGTGCGCGGCCCGGGCACGATGCGGGCGTGGGCGAACTCGGCGGTCCCGGCGGCCCAGCCGAGCGCGCAGGCGGCGGCCGCCCGGCGGTGTCCGGCCGCGGCGAGGGCGCAGGCGGCTGCGCCGGCGGCGGTGATCGCGGCGTGCCGGCGGATCCGGCCGCGCGGCGCGACCGCCTTGTCCCACCAGTCGGGGCCGTGCAGCCGCCGCATCAGGGCGTCGTCGGCGTTGCGGCGCTGCTGTCCCACCGACGCCCAGCGGGAGGCGGGGTGCACCGGGTGCAGCGTGGTGCGGCGGCCCTTGCGGATGCGCCAGCCGGCGTCCAGGAGGCGCAGCGCGAGGTCGGCGTCCTCACGGAAGGCGCGGGGGAAGCGTTCGTCGAAGCCGCCGGCCTGCCGGAGGGCCTCGGTGCGGTAGGCCATGTCGGCGGCGATCCAGTGGGCCCGGGCGAGCCCGGCGGTGTCGCGCTCCCGGTCGGTGGGGCGGCGCCCGCCGGGCAGCGGCACGGTGATGACGCCCTGGACGCCGGCGGTGTCGGGGGTCGCCTCCCGGAGGTCCCGGACGAGCTGCGCGCACCAGTGCGGCCCCACCTGGACGTCGTCGTCGAGGAAGACCACCCAGGGCGCGGTGACGGCGCGCAGTCCGGCGTTGCGTGCGGCGGCGGGCCCCCGGCCGCCGCCGGTGGCGACGGTGGTGGTGCGTTCCCGCAGGTCGCCGAGGACGGCCAGGGCGTGGGCCGACGCGTCGGGTGCGGGATCGGGGTCGGGCCGGTCGTCGACGAGGACGATCTCGTCGGGGCGCGGCCCGTGCGCCGCTGCCAGCGCGGCGAGGCAGTCGGCGAGGCTGTCCCGCAGCAGGGTGGGGATCACGACGGCGTACGAGGTCATCCGGGCGGCCTCCCCCCACCCACCGCGTGGGGGCGGGCCGCGTGGGGGTCCCCCTCGGCCGCCGCCCCCGTCCGGCCGTGGGCGGCCGGGGCGACGGGGTCGTGGGACAGGGTGTCGCCGCCGAGGATGCGCATGGGGAGTCCGCTCCGTCCTGCGACATGTGAGTACTGCGGGGCTGCGGGTGCCGCACCCGCGGCTGTCTCAAACACATGGAGACAACTCGCACCGTTCCATCCCGGTATGAACCTGTATGAACCGAGATCGGGCACCGGGCAACCGCGCGGGCCTGAACGGGTGACGCGGAGGAGGGGCCGCGGGCCGCGGGGGCCGGTCGCCGCGGCCCCTCCCGCACCGGCGCGGACGCCCCCGTGACGACTCTCACACCCCCTCACCCGCCTGCGCGAGGGCGCGCAAAACGGACTATACATACCGCGTATAGACGATACGTACAGTCCCCCCATGCCTTCTCCGACCAGGAAGACGAAGAAAACGGGGACCACGTTCCGAGCGGTGGCGGTCACGGCGGCGGCCGCGGCTCTGACGCTGGCGCTGAGCGGCTGCACACGGCTGGAGACGACCTCCCCCAGCACCGTCCGCGCCACCGACGCCCAGGCCCGCTTCGGCACCGTCGACTGCCGCAGGGCCAGGTGCATCGCGCTCACCTTCGACGCGGGGCCGAGCGAGCACTCCGCGCGGCTGCTGGACATCCTGAAGGAGGAGCGGGTCCCGGCGACCTTCTTCCTGATGGGCAGGCGGCACATCGACCGGTACCCGGAGCTGGTCCGGCGGATGGCCGACGAGGGGCACGAGGTGGCGAACCACACCTGGACCCACCGCCGCCTGACGGAGCTGGAGCCGGACGGGATACGCGAGGAGCTCGAGCGCACCAACGCGGAGATAGCACGCCTCACCGGCCGCCGCCCCACCCTGATGCGGCCGCCGCAGGGCCGCACCGACGACACCGTGCACCGGATCAGCCGGGAGCTGGGCCTCTCGGAGGTCCTGTGGAGCGTGACCGCGAAGGACTACACGACGACCGACTCCGACCTCATCACCCGTCGCGTCCTGGACCGGTCCTCGCGCGACGGCATCATCCTCCTCCACGACCTCTACGACGGCACGGTGCCGGCCGTCCCCGGCGTCATCGCCGAGCTGAGGAAGCGGGGCTACGCGTTCGTGACGGTTCCCCAGCTGCTCGCCCCGGGGAAGGCGGAGCCCGGGGCGGTGTACCGGTAGTACCGGCGCCGCCCGGGACCCGGCCGGACGGGTGACCCGTGCCCGGACGTGCCGACGGGCCGGGCGGGTTTCCTAGGATTCACCCGTGGCCACCTTCCAGCTCCAGCGCACGGCGCCCCTCTCCCCCGACGAGGCCTGGCGCCGGCTCACGACGTGGCCCCGCCACGGGGAGGCGGTCCCGCTGACCCGGATGACGGTGCGCACGCCCCCGCCCACCGGCGCGGGCACGAGGATCGTCGCCCGCACGGGCCTGGGCCCGCTCTCCTTCGACGACCCGATGGACGTGACGGTGTGGCGGCCCCCGCAGGACGGCTCCCCGGGGTACTGCCGGCTGGAGAAGCGCGGCCGGGTCGTCACCGGCTGGGCGGAGATCGAGGTGGGGCCGGGGCCGGGCGGCCGGGCGCGGGTGACCTGGCGGGAGGAGATCGGCGTCCGCTTCCTGCCCTCCTTCTGCGACGTGCTCCTGGCAGGGGCGGGACGCCGGGTGTTCGGGCGGGCGGTGAACCGGCTGCTGCGCCGGGCGTGACCGCCCGGGGCGCTCAGGCCGCCGGCCGTCCCCGCGGCGTCGACCGCGAGCGCGGCGCCGGGTCCGCGGGGCGCGCCGCCGCCGACCGCGACCACGGTGGCGACCGCGGAGTCACGGCCCTGTCCGACCCACCGGTCCAGCTCCTCGGCGATGTCCGGCATGTCCCGGCCCCCTCGGCCGCGGTGGCGCCGCCGCACGGGCGCCGGACGGCACAGGGGGTCACGGGGTCCCGGTGAGGTGTTCCGGGCGCACCGGGGCCCTGGTGAGTTCCGGGCCCGTCGCGTCGCGGACGGCCGCGAGGACCGCCGCGGTCCGCCCGGAGCGGGCCCGGTACACCGCCGCCCGCCCCGCGGGGTCGGTCACGGAAGCCATGAAGGAGTTGGCTGGCCAGCAAAGTCATCTTGTAGATTCGTATGAACGAAAGTCATCCCTTCCCTCCCCCCTTCCCCCGGGAACGGGGGAGACGGTCCAGGACACGGCCGACATCAGTGATCAGCCACCCGACGGGCCCCCACCGGGAGATCCCTCCCGGTCCATCGCAGGGATCGGGACAAGAAACGACGGAGACGAGAATGCGGCTGCGCGCACTGCTGGACACCGACGCGCTGGGCCTGGAGCTGCTCTGCGGCGAGGACGAGCTGGACCGCGGTGTGCGCGGGGTGATGACCACCGACCTGAGGGACCCCAGCCGCTATCTCGCCGGCGGGGAGCTGGTGCTCACGGGCCTGGCCTGGCGCCGGGACGCGGCGGACTCCGAGCCGTTCGTACGGATCCTGGCGCAGGCCGGGGTGGCCGCCGTCGCGGCCGGTACGGCGGAGCTGGGCGCCGTGCCGGAGGACCTGGTCGCGGCCTGCGCGCGGTACCGGCTGCCGTTGTTCGCGGTGCACGAGTCGGTGGCCTTCGCGACCGTCACCGAGCACGTCGTGCGGCAGGTGTCCGGCGAACGCGCCGGGGACCTGGCGGCCGTGGTGGACCGGCACCGGCGGATGATGACCTCCGGTCCGGCGGGCGGCGGCCCCGACGTCGTGCTGGACCTGCTCGGTTCCGACCTGGACCTGCGGGCCTGGCTGCTGTCGCCCACCGGCCGGCTGATCGCGGGCTCGAAGGCCGCCGGGGCACGGGGCGCGGAACCGGCGCCGCCCGCCGAGGTGTGCGCCCGGCTCGCCGCGGAGCAGCTGGCGGCCGCCCGCACCGGACGGCGCGGCCCGCACCGGGTCACGCTGGGCCGGACGACGTACAGCCTCTTCCCGGTGCGCGGCGGCGGACGTTCCGCGCCGGCGCCGCGCGACGTGCGCGAGACCGTGCTGTCGGACTGGGTGCTGGCGGTCGAGGCGGACGCCGGGGACTGGACCGAGGAGCGGCTGGACCTGCTGCACGGCGTCACCCAGCTGATCGCCGTCGAGCGGGACCGCAGGGACGCGGCGCGCACGGTGCGGCGCCGGCTCGCGCAGGAGGTGCTGGAACTGGTGCAGACGGGCGCCGCGCCCGCCGAGATCGCGGCGCGGCTGCGGGTGGCCGCGCCGGTGCTGCTGCCCGGCCTCGGGAGCGCGCCGCACTGGCAGGTCGTGGTGGCCCGCGTCGACTGGGACGGCGGGGAGGTCGACGGCGGGCCGGTCGCCCAGGCGCTGCTGGAGGAGATCCTGGTCGACCCGGCGTCGACGGGAGCCGGGTACCCCGACCGGATCGCGGTGGCCCACACCGGCGACGAGGCGATCGCCCTCGTGCCGCTGCCCGCGGTGGGCGACGACCACGACGGCTCCGCCACCGGGATCCTCGCCGACGCGCTCGGGGAAGCCGTGCGCGACCCGCTCGCGGCCGGTCTCCGCGACGACGGCCGGCTCACCCTCGGCGTCTCCGCCGCCGTGCACTCGGCGGAGGGGCTGCACGGGGCGCTGGAGGAGGCGCGGCACGCCCGGCGCGTGGCCGCGGCCCGGCAGGGCCGGGTCTGCGCGGCCGGCCACCAGGAGCTGGCCTCGCACGTCCTGCTGCTGCCCTTCGTCCCCGACGACGTACGACGGGCCTTCACCGCCCGGCTGCTCGACCCGCTGCGGGACTACGACCGCCGGCACCGCGCCGAGCTGATCCCCACCCTGGAGGCGTTCCTCGACTGCGACGGCTCCTGGACCCGCTGCGCGTCCCGTCTCCACCTGCACGTCAACACGCTGCGCTACCGCGTCGGCCGCATCGAGCAGCTGACGGGCCGTGACCTGTCCCGTCTGGAGGACAAGCTGGACTTCTTCCTGGCGCTGCGGATGAGCTGATCCCGCCGGGACACGGACCCGCGAGCGGGGCCCGTGATCCGGGACTTTGTGAAATCCTTCACCCACCCTCTTGGCCGGGCCCCGTGGTTCGTGCTGAGATGCGGCCACCACTCAACAGCTCGATGGCGTGCTCGGGGAGGGCAACGTGGCGCATACCGCCATGTCCGGTGACGGAACGACCGCCGATGACGATCCCCTCCAGACGGCGGTGTGGCGGCTGCGTTCCCGTGCCTGCTGGGCCGACGCGGCCGCCCTGCTCGAACCGGCGGGCCCGGAGGCCGCGTTGCAGCGGGCGGCCCTGCTGGTGGAACGGTGCGTGTACACCGAGGCGGGATGGGAGGAGGCCGAGGACGCGCTGCGCGCGGCGGAGGCGGCGGCCCGCTCCGACGACGAGCGGGGGGCCGCCGCTTGTGAACGCGGGTACCTGGCCTACGCCGCCACGCTGTTCCAGGTCCGCGACCGCGCCGACGAGGCGCGGGCCGCGTTCGGCCGGGCGGCGGCGCTGATCGCCCCGGGAGCGGCGGGACGGGCCCTGCTGGACTTCCGGCGCGGGCTGATCGCGGAGAACCTCACCCGGTCGCCGCAGGCGGCACGGGCGGCGTACCGACGCGCCCACGCGGGCGCCACCGCGCACGCCGACCCGCTGCTGCTCTCGGCCACCTGGCGCCACCTGGCCGGACTCGCCCTGCGCGAGGGCGAGTTGGCGGAGGCCCGGCGCGGCTTCGCCGAGTCCCTGCGGATCCGCGAGGAGTTGGGCTACCTCGTCGGCACGGCCCCGGCCCTGGTCTCCCTCGCCGACACGGAGACGGAGCCGGAGGCCTCCCGCCTCCGCGAGGAGGCCCGCCGTCTCTTCCGCCTCCTGGGCGGCGTCCCCACCTGGCTGGCCCGCCAGCTGGCCCCACCGGCACCGGGACCGGTCACGGCCTGACCGGCACCCGGGGGCGGGGCCCCACCCGCCGGCCCGTCCGGCGTTCGGGGACGAGGCC
The DNA here is from genome assembly GCF_040302425.1 of Streptomyces sp. NPDC126497. NCBI lineage: Bacteria > Bacillati > Actinomycetota > Actinomycetes > Kitasatosporales > Streptomycetaceae > Streptomyces > Streptomyces sp. NPDC126497. Next base: position 6,866 of record NZ_JBEORT010000126.1, on the reverse strand, counting down.
CGTCCGGGGCCGAAAGGGAGGTCCGGGGGCGCAGCCCCCGGGCCGGGAAGGGAAGGGGCGGCGGGAGCGGACCGCCCCCGCAGCCGCCGCACCCGCCCCCTCGGACCGCCCCGCCCTCAGACCGCCCCGTTGAAGTGCTCCCCCACCAGCGACCGCACCACGTCCAGATCCCCCGCGATCAACGCGTCCAGCAGCGCCGTGTGCTCATGGGCGTCGGCCACCAGCTCCGCCCGCCCCCGCACACCGGGAACGCTCCCGACCAGCGGCCACTGCGCCCGCCGGTGCAGATCCTCCGCGATCCGCACCAGCTGCTCGTTGCCGGCGAGCGCGAGCACCGCCCGGTGGAAGGCCCGGTCCGCCTCCGCGTACGTCGCCCGGCTCCCGGAGGACGCCGCACGCACCGTCGCCTCGGCGAGCGGCCGCAGCTCCGCCCAGCGCTCCGCCGGCACGGACCGCGCCAGCCGCATCATCACCGGGACCTCGACCAGCGCCCGGACCTCGGCGAGCTCGGCCAGCTCCCGCGCGCCCCGCTCGACGACCCGGAACCCCCGGTTCGGCACGACCTCGACCGCACCCTCCAGCGCGAGCTGCTGCATGGCCTCCCGGACGGGCGTGGCGGAGACCCCGAACCGCTCCGCCAGCGCGGGGGCCGAGTACACCCCGCCGGGCCGCAGGTCACCCGTCACCAGCGCGGTGCGCAGGGCGTCGAGGACCTGCCCGCGCACGGAGGACCGCTGAACGGCGGGCCGGGGCCGCGGAAGGGCGGGTTCACCGTGCGCGTGCTCACCGTGGGTGTGCTCACCGCGCGCGGCGCCGCTCCCGGCGCGGTCCGGCCGGTCGCACCGGTCGCCCCGGCCGCACTCCCGTCCGGCGTCCTGGGCCGCCGGCTGGGCGGGCACCCGAAGACGCCCCACGGGGGCCGGGCCGGTCACCGCGGCCCCCGTCCCGGCGGAGCCCCGCGTGTCCTGCTTCACAAGGCCCTCCTGCGGACGTTTCGGTACTTGGGGTCATTACGGCGGGTTGTCACCTGTCCGTCAAGCACCCTAAACGCACCGGGGGCGCCGGTTCACATCCTTCCGTTCTTGGGTAAGGTGAGGCTTACCTTTATTGCCCTGCTCTTCGAGACGTGAAGGGGTGGTCCCATGCCCGCGCCCGGTTCGGCCGTCGCGGACGCGTACGCCCGTCTGGCGGAGGCCTTCCCCGCCCTGGCCGTCACCGAACTCGGCGCCGGCGAGACGGCGCCCCGGGGCGGCGGCTGGGTCTCCGCGTCGGAGCTCGCCGAGGGCGGGGCCGAGCTGGAGCGGTTCCTCGCCTGGGACGACACCCAGGTGCGGCGGGACTACGGGCAGCAGGGCCGGCCGGACGTGATCGCCAGCTTCGGCCTGCACCGCTACGCCTGGCCCGCCTGCCTGCTGATCACCGTGCCGTGGTTCCTGCACCGCCGGGTGCCGCGCTACCCCGTGACGCACGTCTCGTTCGACCGCACCGCCGCCGGCCTCGCCGTGGGCCGCATGGCCGTGCGGCCCGACGGCTTCGCCTGCCTGCCCGGCGACCCCGCCGCCGCGCTGCCCGGCGCCCGGGTGGTGCCCGACGAGGAGGCCCTGCGGGCGGAGGTGCGCGCGGCGGTCGCCCAGCACCTCGAACCCGTGCTGACCGGCTTCGGCCCCCGGATGCGGCGTCGCGGCCGGGCCCTGTGGGGCATGGCGACCGACGAGATCGTCGAGAGCCTGCGGTACGTCTCCCAGCTGCTCGGCGAGGAGGAGCGCGGGCTGCGGGAGCTGGAGCTGCTGCTGCCGGGCGCGACCCGGCCGTACGTGGGCGCGGCGGCCTTCCGCCGGCCGACCGGCCCCGACGGACGGCCGGAGCCGGCCACCCGGGACCGGGTCAGCTGCTGCATGTTCTACACCCTGCGCCCCGCGGACATCTGCGCCACCTGCCCGCGCACCTGTGCCACCGAACGGACCGCCGGGCGGGCCACCGCCGTGGCCGCGCTGGCGGGTTGACCCGGCGCCGGACACCGGCGCCGCCGGCCGGGACGTAGAGACCACCCGGCCGGTGCGCCGCGGGGGCCACAGGGGGCTCACGCCTCCCCCGCCCGCCGCGGGGACCTTCCGCGGAACCACACTCACCGGCAGCCTCATTCGAACTCAACTCCCCTTTTGCACACGCGGGTTCGAGCAGAACTCCGTCCCGCGCACCCCCTCGCACCCCCTTGGCGTCCTCTTGCCCCGAAACCCCTTGAGGGCCACTGGGATTGGGCCACTATGGCGGGCGTCACGCCCCATCCCCATGCAAGGGACCCCCAGATGAGACTGACCGACATATCGCTGAACTGGCTGCTTCCGGGCCTGGTACTGCTCCTGGGCATGCTGACGGCGGTGGCGGTGCTGGCGCGCGGGAAGCGCTCCCCGGTCAAGAACGCGGGCGCGGACGACTCGTGGGAACGCAGCGAGGAACGCCGCAGGCGCAAGGAGGCCGTCTACGGCACCGTCTCCTACGTCCTGCTGTTCTGCTGTGCGGCGGTGGCCGCCGCACTCTCCTTCCACGGGCTGGTCGGCTTCGGCGAGCAGAACCTCGGCCTCTCCGACGGCTGGCAGTACCTCGTCCCCTTCGGCCTGGACGGCGCGGCGATGTTCTGCTCGGTGCTCGCGGTGCGCGAGGCGAGCCACGGCGACGCGGCCCTCGGCTCGCGGATACTCGTGTGGACGTTCGCCTTCGCCGCGGCCTGGTTCAACTGGGTGCACGCCCCCCGGGGCGTCGGGCACGCGGGGGCCCCGCACTTCTTCGCGGGCATGTCCCTGTCCGCGGCGGTCCTGTTCGACCGCGCGCTGAAGCAGACCCGCCGGGCCGCCCTGCGCGAACAGGGTCTGGTGCCCCGCCCGTTGCCGCAGATCCGTATCGTCCGCTGGCTGCGCGCCCCGCGGGAGACCTACGGCGCCTGGTCGCTGATGCTGCTGGAGGGCGTGCGCAGTCTCGACGAGGCGGTCGAGGAGGTGCGCGAGGACAGGATCCGCAAGGACGAGGCGAAGCGGCGCAGGCGGGACCAGCGGCGCGTGGAGCGGGCCCGGCTGAAGGCGATCAGCCGTGGCCACCGCGGTTTCGCGGGCCGGGGCGGACGCGAACTGGAGGCGCCCGCGGTGGAACGCGACTCCGCGACGGTCTCAGCGGAGCCCGCCATACCGGCGCCGGAGGCCCTGTCCGTCCGCGCGCGTCCCTCCCTGCAGCCGGTGCGCGCCGGCGCCGACCCGAAGACCGTCGACCTCACCGCCGAGGACGACACCCAGGCCCTGCCGCGCCTGGACTCCCTGGAGCGCAAGCTCAAGGACCTGGAGCAGCAGTTCGGCTGACGCACGACGGCGGTCCGGGGGGTGCGGCCGGAGCCCCTCAGGCCGCGTCCGCGCCGAGTTCGAACCAGACGGACTTGCCCACCCGGTGCTTCCTGACGCCCCATCCGTCGGCGAGGGACTCGACCAGCACCAGGCCCCTTCCGTGCGTGCCGTCGTCCACGCTCGGCCTCCGCGGCCGGGGCTCCCGGTCCACGAAGTCCCGCACCTCCACCCGCAGTCCACGGGGTCCGACGGTGGCCGTCAGGACCGCTTCGTCGCCGGTGTGGACGAGCGCGTTGGTGACGAGCTCGCTGGTGAGCAGTTCCGCGACCTCGGAGCGCTCCGGTGTCCCCCAGTGCCTGAGCAGTTCCCGCAGCGCCCGGCGGGACTCGGGCACCGCCCGCAGGTCCGCCCGCCCCAGTGTGCGCCTCAGCCGATCCGCCGAAGCCTGACCCTTCATGACCCCCGCCCGCGTGCCGATGTCGATTCCCCCGTCGCTCGAACACCTTCACGGGAATCCTTGCCCGGACATCCGTGCGCCAGTCGTGCCGGGCGGTCACGAACCGTAGTTGGCCGAAGTGCGACGGTCACGCGAGCGGGCGGGCCGCGTCACGGCCGGGGCACGTTGCGCAGGTTGGACCGGGCCATCTGCACCATCCGGCCGACTCCGCCGTCCAGCACGATCTTGGAGGCGGACAGGGCGAATCCGGTCACCATCTCCCTGCTGATCTTCGGCGGGATGGAGAGCGCGTTGGGGTCGGTGACGACGTCGACGAGGGCCGGACCCTTGTGCTTGAACGCGGACTTCAGCGCCCCGGCCAGGTCCTTCGGCTTCTCCACCCGCACCCCGTACGCGCCGCACGCCCGGGCGACGGCGGCGAAGTCGGGGTTCTTCATGGCGGTGCCGTGCGAGGGCAGCCCCGCGACCAGCATCTCCAGCTCGACCATGCTCAGCGAGGAGTTGTTGAACAGGACCACCTTCACCGGCAGGTCGTACTGCACCAGGGTGAGGAAGTCCCCCATCATCATGGTGAACCCGCCGTCGCCGGACATCGACACGACCTGCCGGCCGCGGTCGGTGAACTGCGCCCCGATCGCCATCGGCACCGCGTTCGCCATCGAGCCGTGGGTGAACGAACCGATGATCCGGCGGCGGCCGTTGGGCGAGATGTAGCGGGCGGCCCAGACGTTGCACATCCCGGTGTCGACGGTGAACACGGCGTCGTCGTCGGCGATCTCGTCCAGGACGGCGGCCGCGTACTCGGGGTGGATCGGCACGTGCTTGTCCACCTTGCGGGTGTACGCCTTCACCACCCCCTCCAGCGCGTCCGCGTGCTTCTTCAGCATCCGGTCGAGGAACTTCCGGTTCTCCTTGGTGCGGACCCGCGGCGTCAGACAGCGCAGGGTCTCCTTCACGTCGCCCCACACCGCGAGGTCCAGCGTGGAGCGCCGGCCGAGGTTCTCGGGCCGCACGTCGACCTGGACGATCTTCACGTCGTCGGGGAGGAAGGCGTTGTACGGGAAGTCGGTGCCGAGCAGGATCAGCAGGTCGCACTCGTGGGTGGCCTCGTAGGCGGCGCCGTAGCCGAGCAGTCCGCTCATGCCGACGTCGTACGGGTTGTCGTACTGGATCCACTCCTTGCCGCGCAGGGCGTGTCCCACCGGCGACTTGATCTTCTGGGCGAACTCCATGACCTCGGCGTGCGCGCCCTTGGTGCCCGCGCCGCAGAAGAGGGTGACCTTCTCCGCCCCGTCGATCATGTCGACGAGCCGGTCGATCTCGGCGTCGCCGGGGCGGACCGTGGGCCGGGAGGTGACGAGGGCGGTCTCGAGGGGCTTCTCGGGGGCGGCGTGGTCGGCGATATCACCCGGGAGGGTGACGACGCTGACGCCCGAGCGGCCGACGGCGTGCTGGACGGCCGTCTGCAGCAGCCGGGGCATCTGCTGCGGGCTGGAGATCATCTCGCTGTAGTGGCTGCACTCGCGGAACAGCTGCTCGGGGTGGGTCTCCTGGAAGTAGCCGAGGCCGATCTCGCTGGACGGGATGTGGGAGGCGAGGGCGAGCACCGGGGCCATGGAACGGTGGGCGTCGTACAGGCCGTTGATGAGGTGGAGGTTGCCGGGCCCGCAGGAGCCGGCGCAGGCGCCCAGCCTGCCGGTGATCTGGGCCTCGGCGCCGGCGGCGAAGGCGGCGGTCTCCTCGTGCCGGACGTGGATCCAGTCGATGGCGGAGTTGCGGCGCACGGCGTCCACGATGGGGTTGAGGCTGTCTCCGACGACGCCGTAGAGGCGCTTGACCCCGGCCCGGGTGAGGATGTCGACGAACTGTTCCGCGATGTTCTGTTTGGCCATGGCTTCCGTCTGCCCCTCGGGTGTCGAAGATGCCTGACGGCTTCCATGAATTCACACGGCGCGCGCTCACGCCTCCCAGACGGCGACGGCCGTACGGTCGTCGGCGTACCCCTTGACCCGCACCTGGGTGTCGGCGAGGAACGCGGCGAGGCCGGGCGGTTCGGGACGGGACCACCGGTCGGCCAGATGGGCCCGGAGCTCCCGCTCGCCGCGCAGGGGACCGGCGAGGCCGGCGCCGCACATCAGCAGGGTGTCCCCCGGGCGGGCCAGGGAGGTGCGGAAGCGGAAGGGCTCGCGGGGCGGTGCGGGGGCGGGCTCGTACGGGCTCGGGGGCGTGGGGACGCCCAGGTCCGTGGTGAGCCGGTCGCCCCCGGGGGTCCCGGAGGGCGGCGAGCCGAAGCCGACCACGGGTCCGCCCCTGGCCTCGGTGACCTCGGGCTCGATGTCCCGCCACGCGCCGTCCCGCAGCCGGAACAGCCCGCCGGGGCCGACGCCGAAGAAGACCCGGGTGCGGCACTCGGGGTCGGCGGGCAGCAGGAGGCAGCGCAGGACGGCCGGGTGGGCGGCGGGTTCGAGGCCCTGTCCGGAGGCGCCGGCGCGGAGTCTGCCGAGGCTGCGGTCGGTGAGGCGGTGCAGGCCGGACTTGAGGTCGCCGCGCCGGGCGGCCCTGATGTCGTCGACGAGGCGGGCGTGGCTGCGGCCCACCGCCGCGCCGATCCACCGGCAGGCCTCGGCGGCGGCCCGGTGGGCGTCGGGTGCGGAGCGCGCGCCGGTCGCCAGCGCCACGAGGACCAGGGCCCGCTCCCCGGTCCCGAACCGGGCGGTCAGCAGCGCGTCGCGGCGGGGTTCGCCCCGGTAGCGCGCGGAGTCCCCGCGCACGGAGGCCGCGCGCAGGGTGCAGGATCCGTAGCGGGCGCCGTCCAGGACGGTGTCCGGGACCAGGCCGTCCAGCTCGTCGGGGTCGGCCTGCGGGAGGGCGGTGGGCTCGGCCTCGTAGGTGGGCGGCCGGGACCCCACGTGGGCGCGGGACGGGGGCGGGCCCGCGGGCGGTTCGAGGCGGGAGGACCGGGGAGCGGGGCCGTCCGCGGGCTCCGGGGCCGGCGGGGCCGTGGGGGGCGGGGGCGCGGTGGCGGGGGTCCAGGAGCCGTGGGCGGTACCGGGGGTGGGGGCGGCCGGGGGCGACGGCCG
>NZ_JBEORT010000125.1:0-18406 GCF_040302425.1 Streptomyces sp. NPDC126497 | reverse complement strand
CCCCGGGCGGCGGGTCGGGGTGGGACGGGACCCGGGGTTGCCGGCCGTGCTGCGCGCCGTGGGGGGCCCGCCCCACGGCGGGCGCCCCTCGGCGTCACGTCGGCCGGCCGCGGACGCGGACCGTCCGAACGCGTTACTCCTGCTTCTTCCGCCGCGTCCCGAACACGATCTCGTCCCAGCTCGGCACCGCCGCGCGACGGCCCGGACGGACGCCGTCCGCCTCGGCCTGACGGTCGGTCGAGCCGATGAGCCGGTCCCGGTGGCTGCTGACGGAACGCGGCATGAGGACGTCCGCGTACGCGGACCCGGCCGAGGCCGCGGGGGCCGGCGGCTCCTCCGCCTCGGGCTCGGGATCCGGCTCCTCGGGGGCGGTCTCGGACACGCGCTCCGGGACGACCAGGTCGCCCCGGAAGTTCGGCACCGCCTCCAGCAGGCTGGTCAGCGAGTCCCGTTCGCCCGACGCCGTGACCGCCAGGGACTCCTCCTCGGGCTCGGACGCCTGCGCGGGCAGGCTCGGCCGCTCGCGGTCGCCGGGACGGTCGAGCGGGCGGTCCCGCGGCAGCCGGGCGATGCGCGGCACGAACGGGAAGCTGGGCTCGGGCGCGGCGAGGTCGTCGGACTCGCCGATCAGCGAGCGCGCCTCGTCGTCGACGGCCTGGACCAGCCGCCGGGGCGGGTCGTACGTCCAGCTCGCCGAGTGCGGCTCGCCCGCCACCCGGTAGACCAGCAGCACCTCCCAGGTGCCGTCGTCGCGGCGCCAGGAGTCCCACTGGACGGTGTCCTTCTCGGCGCCGCGCAGCAGCAGCCGCTCCTGCACCGCCTCACCCAGCGGGGGACCGGAGTTCTCACCGGGGCGTCGGACCGGGGTCTTGCGGGCGCGCTCGGCCATGAACGCGCGCTCGGCGAGGACGGGCCCCTCGAAGCGGCGTACGCGGTCCACGGGGATGCCGGCCATCTGCGCGACCTCTTCCGCGGTCGCGCCGGCCCTTATGCGCGCCTGGATGTCGCGGGGGCGGAGATGGCTCTCCACCTCGATCTCGATCTGGCCGAGGCGGGGACGGTCGCCGCGCACGGCGGCGCGGAGCCGTTCGTCGATCGGAAGCGTGTACTCCGTGCTGTCCGCAGCCTTCAGCACCAGCCGTGTGCCGTCATTCGAGACGGCCACGACACGCAGTTCGGGCATGGGGACCTCCCGGGTGGTGCCTGCCGACGTCACGTGCGTCGCTGCTTCCGCTAGTCGAGTGTGGCCTGCCCGGGTGCAGCCTGCCACAACCTTGCCGTTCTGCCCGGCGTGTCGGGCGCGGGCCCTGGATCGCCGTTATGGCACGGTTACCTGTTCGCAACGCTGAGTGACACACCGCGTCACCCTGTGCACCTAGCCCCCTCCCGGCGGTCCTTCACGGTCCCGGGCACCCTGACGGGAGACCGGACCCAGGGCTCGCAAGAGTACTCCATTTGGGCCACCTGCGTGGATTGGCACGCCGCGCAACGCATCCTCTACGACCCCAGTACCCGCCGCAAGTAGTCGTTCCGGAAGCGGCGTTCCGGGTCGAGCCGGTCCCGCAGCGCCGTGAACTCCGCGAAGCGCGGATACACCCGGGAGAGGTAATCGGCGTCGCGGGTGTGGATCTTCCCCCAGTGGGGCCGCCCCTCGTGGGCGGTGAAGATGCGCTCGGCCGCGGTGAAGTACCCCCGGTAGGGGGTCCCCTTGAACATGTGGACGGCGATGTAGGCGCTGTCCCGGCCGGACGCGGTGGACAGCGCGATGTCGTCGGCCGGCGCGGTGCGCACCTCGACGGGGAAGCTCACCCGCAGCGGTGAGCGGTCGACCATCGCCTTCAGCTCCCGCAGCGTCTCCACCAGGGCCGCGCGCGGAACGGCGTACTCCATCTCCACGAAGCGCACCCGGCGCGGCGAGGTGAACACCTTGTACGGGAGGTCGGTGTAGGTCCGCGCGGACAGTGCCCTGCTGGAGATCCGCGCGATGACCGGGACGGTCGCGGGCACCGCGCGGCCGACCCAGTTGACCGCCTGGAAGGCGCCGTTGGAGAGGAACTCGTCCTCGAACCAGCCCCTGAGCCGCGGGACCGGCCGTTCCGGGCCCGCGCTGCGGTTGTTGCGCTTGGTGTTGGTGTTGCCGGTGTGCGGGAACCAGTAGAACTCGAAGTGCTCGTTCTCGGCGTACAGCTGGTCGAACTCGGCGCAGACCCGGTCGAGGGGCATCGGCTCCTCGCGGGCGGTGAGCAGGAAGACCGGCTCCACGGCGAAGGTGATCGCGGTGACGACGCCGAGGGCGCCGAGTCCGATCCGGGCGGCCGCGAAGACGTCCGGGTTCTCCCGCTGGGAGCAGGTGAGCACCGATCCGTCGGCGGTGACCAGTTCCAGGCCCCGGATCTGGGCGGCGAGGGAGGCGGAGTCGCGGCCCGTGCCGTGGGTGCCCGTGCTGGTGGCCCCGGAGACCGTCTGTTCCATGATGTCGCCCATGTTGGTCAGCGACAGGCCCTCCCGGGCGAGGGCCAGGTTCAGCCGCCTGAGCGGGGTGCCGGCCTCGACCGTGACGGTGCCGGCCGCGCGGTCGATGTGCCGGATGCCGGTCAGCAGGTGAGGCCGGATCAGCAGGCCGTCGGTGGCCGCTATGGAGGTGAAGGAGTGCCCGGTGCCGCCCGCCTTCACCGGCATGCCGTCCTCGGCGGCCCGGCGCACGGCGGCGGCCAGTTCCTCGACGGAGGCGGGCGCGGCCTCCCGCGCGGGACGGACGGCGACGTTGCCGCCCCAGTTACGCCACGTGCCGTTCCTCGTGCTCGCCGTGCTGCCCAACGGAGCCTCCCCGAACCGAGGCCGGCTGCCTGAGCCGGCGGTACCCGAGGAAACCCACCGCGACCGCGACGGCCCCGGCCGCCGCCGGAACCCCGTACCCGGCGCGCGCCCCGGCCGCGTCGATCACCCACCCGGCCACGGAGGAGCCGGCGGCGATCCCGACCGCCAGTCCGGTGCTCACCCAGGTCATGCCCTCGGTGAGCTGCGCGCGTGGTACGTGCTCTTCGATGAGGGACATCGTCGTGATCATCGTCGGAGCGATGGACAGACCCGCAACGAACAGCGCCACGGCCAGGAACGGCAGGTTCCCGACCAGTAGGAGTGGGATCATACTCACGGCCATGGCGCACACGCCCAGCAACCAACGACGTTCCGGCGCCCCCGCGAAGCGCAGCAGCCCGAAGACGACGCCCGCCACGCAGGAACCCAGCGCGTACACGGCGAGCACCACGCTCGCGGCGGCCTTGTGCCCCTCCTCCTCGGCGAAGGCCACGGTGACCACGTCCACGGCGCCGAAGACGGTCCCCGTCGCCACGAACGTCGCGACCAGCACCTGGAGGCCGGGGGCGCGCAGCGCCGTGCCGCCGCTCCGCTCCTCGCGCGGATGCGGTACGGGCTCGGTGGCGCGCTGCGCGGTCAGCCAGAAGACGCCGGCCGCCAGGAAGCAGGCCGCGAGCAGCGGACCGGCCTCCGGGAACCAGGCCGTGGACAGTCCGATGGAGACGATCGGCCCGAAGATGAAGCACACCTCGTCCACCACGGACTCGAACGAGTACGCGGTGTGCAGCGTCGGGGTGCCCCGGTACAGGGCGGCCCAACGGGCCCGGACCATCGCGCCGACGCTCGGCACGCAGCCGATCCCGACGCACGCGACGAACAGCACCCAGTCCGGCCAGCCGTAGTGCGCGGCGCACAGCAGCACCGCCGCCGCGGCGAGCGAGACCAGCGTCGCCGGGCGCAGCACCCGCCGCTGCCCGTACCGGTCCACCAGGCGCGAGACCTGCGGGCCCGCCACGGCGGCGGCCAGCGCGATGGTCGCCGACAGCGCGCCGGCCAGCCCGTACTCCCCGGTGAGCTGGGAGATCATCGTCACCACGCCGATGCCCATCATGGACAGCGGCATCCGGCCGAGGAACCCCGCGGCGGAGAAGGCCTTGCTGCCGGGGGCGGCGAACAGGGCGCGGTAGGGGCTGGGCACGGGGTCTCCGAAGATCTCGGTAAGGTGCGATCGCAGGGGAGGCGACTTACGGGTTAGGTAACCCTAATACACCTGCCGCGCGCCCGCACCCGCCGCGTCGTACCCGGTGACACGCCTGCCCCGCATCCCGCCCGCCGGTGCCGGGTGGCAGGATCGAGACATGCCTGACGTGCTCGATGCCAGCCCCTACGACGCCCTGCTCCTGCTCTCTTTCGGTGGTCCCGAAGGCCCGGACGACGTGGTCCCGTTCCTGGAGAACGTGACGCGCGGGCGCGGCATCCCCAAGGAACGCCTCAAGGAGGTCGGGCAGCACTACTTCCTCTTCGGCGGGATCAGCCCCATCAACGACCAGAACCGCGCCCTGCTGGACGCGCTGCGCGAGGACTTCGCCGGCCACGGCCTGGACCTGCCGGTCTACTGGGGCAACCGCAACTGGGCGCCCTACCTCACCGACGCCCTGCGCGAGATGGTCCGGGACGGACGCCGCCGCATCCTCGTCCTGGCCACCAGCGCCTACGCCTCGTACTCCGGCTGCCGCCAGTACCGCGAGAACCTCGCCGACGCCCTCGCGACCCTGGAGCAGGAGGGGCTGGAGCCGCCGAAGGTCGACAAGCTGCGGCACTACTTCAACCACCCCGGCTTCGTCGAGCCCATGGTCGACGGGGTCCTCCGGTCGCTCGCCGAGCTGCCCGAGGACGTCCGGGACGGCGCGCAGATCGCCTTCTGCACCCACTCCATCCCCACCTCCGCCGCCGACACCTCCGGCCCGGCCGAGGAGCACGGCGACGGCGGCGCGTACGTCCGGCAGCACCTGGACGTGGCCCGGGTGATCGCCGACGCCGTCCGCGAACGCACCGGCGTCGACCACCCCTGGCAGCTCGTCTACCAGTCCCGCTCCGGCGCCCCGCACGTCCCCTGGCTGGAACCCGACATCTGCGACCATCTCGAGGAGCGGCACGCGGCCGGGGTGCCGGCCGTGGTGATGGCCCCCATCGGCTTCGTCTCCGACCACATGGAGGTCATCTACGACCTCGACACCGAGGCCACGGCCAAGGCGCGGGAGCTGGGCCTGCCGGTGCGCCGCTCGGCGACCGTCGGCGCCGACCCGCGGTTCGCCGCCGCGATCCGCGAGCTGGTCCTGGAGCGCGCCGGCGCCGAACGCGGGCAGGACGTCAGGCCGTGCGCCCTGGGCGCGCTCGGCGCGAGCCACGACCTCTGCCCGGTGGGCTGCTGCCCGGCCCGCACCCCGCGTCCCGCCGCCGCGGGCGCCGACAGCCCCTACGCCTGAGGAGCGCCGTGACCGACCCCCTGCACGCGGAACTGCTGGAACTCGCCCGGGAGGCGGCCCGCCGCGCGGGCGAGCTGCTGCGGGACGGCCGCCCGGCCGACCTCGCGGTCGCCGCGACCAAGTCCAGCCCGATCGACGTCGTCACCGAGATGGACCTCGCGGCCGAAAAGCTGATCACCACGCTGATCGCCGAGCGCCGTCCGGAGGACGGCTTCCTCGGTGAGGAAGGCGCCTCCACCGAGGGCAGCAGCGGCGTCCGCTGGGTGATCGACCCGCTCGACGGCACGGTCAACTACCTGTACGGCCTGCCCACCTGGTCCGTCTCCATCGCCGCCGAGCAGGACGGCGAGACCGTGGCCGGGGCGGTCGCGGCGCCCATGCGCGGCGAGGCGTACCACGCGGTGCGCGGCGGCGGCGCCTGGGCCACCGGCGCCTGGGACGGCGAGCGGCGGCTGACCTGCCGCCCCTCGCCGCCCCTGGACCAGGCCCTGGTGTCGACCGGATTCAACTACGTCACCGAGGTCCGCACCCACCAGGCCGACGTGGCGCGGCGGCTGATCCCCCTGCTGCGGGACATCCGGCGCGGCGGCTCGGCCGCGATCGACCTGTGCGACCTCGCCGCGGGGCGCCTGGACGGCTACTACGAGCGCGGGCTGCACCCCTGGGACCTGGCCGCCGGTGACCTGATCGCCCGCGAGGCGGGCGCCCTGACCGGCGGCCGCCCCGGAGACCGCCCCTCCTGGGACCTCACGGTCGCGGCCACCCCGGGCGTCTTCGGGCCGCTCCAGCGCCTCCTGGAGGAGCACGGCGCCTGGCACGACTGACGGGCGCCGGCCGGGCCCGTCGGCGCGACGGACGAGGCCCCTTCCGTGGACGCAGAGGGAACGGACAACAGGACGGGCCCCGGCGCTGGATTCGCCGGGGCCCGTCCTGCGCACGTCGGTCAGACGCTGTACGCGCCGACCTCCACGCCGTGTTCGGCGGCGAGGCGGCGCAGGTCGTCGAGCTCGCCCTGCTCCACGTCGGCGAGGAAGTCGTCGCCCTCGTCGCGGGCGCGCGACAGATCGGACTCGGTCGCCTTTATGCGCTGCAGAAGTCCTGCGGTGAATGCGTCCATGCTGCGCCCCCTCGTCCTGGGTCGGTGGGTCGGTGGCACGGGGGTGTGCCGTCGGGAAGGGACGATCACGTCCGGAGCGGGTGCCCAGCGCCACCCGGCCGGGCGGCGACGGTGCCGGACACCCACGCCCGCTCTGCGGAAGCGGACTCTTACGTACCGCATGGTGGCGCGGTACGTGCAGAGCGTGATCGCGGGATGTAAAACCCGTCCTCCCCAAGCTCCCTCCCGGGGAAACCTCACGGAGCGAGAAAATCTTGCATTCCCGCCCCGTTCGCCCGGACGTTCCCCGGTCCCGCACCCTCCGGTCACCGCCCGTTCCCCCGCCTTACAGCCGACTTACGGCCGAAAAGGGCAGGATGGAGGCAACACACCCACCCGTACCCCTGCCCGAGTGCGCCCTGCGGCGCTGTCCGACCGTGGGCAGGACCCGAGGAAGGACAAGCGACGTGCGCGTACTCGTCGTCGAGGACGAGCAGCTGCTCGCCGATGCGGTGGCCACCGGACTGCGCCGGGAGGCCATGGCCGTCGACGTCGTGTACGACGGTGCGGCCGCCCTGGAGCGCATCGGCGTCAACGACTACGACGTGGTCGTCCTCGACCGCGACCTCCCGCTCGTGCACGGCGACGACGTCTGCCGCAGGATCGTCGAGCTCGGCATGCCCACCCGCGTGCTGATGCTCACGGCGTCCGGCGACGTCAGCGACCGCGTCGAGGGCCTGGAGATCGGCGCCGACGACTACCTCCCCAAGCCCTTCGCGTTCAGCGAGCTGATCGCGCGCGTGCGCGCCCTGGGACGGCGCACGAGCGTGCCGCTGCCGCCCGTCCTGGAGCGTGCCGGGATCAAGCTCGACCCCAACCGCCGCGAGGTCTTCCGCGACGGCAGGGAGGTCCAGCTCGCGCCGAAGGAGTTCGCCGTCCTGGAGGTGCTGATGCGCAGCGAGGGCGCGGTCGTCTCCGCGGAGCAGCTGCTGGAGAAGGCCTGGGACGAGAACACCGACCCGTTCACCAACGTGGTGCGGGTGACCGTGATGACCCTGCGCCGCAAACTGGGGGAGCCGCCGGTCATCGTGACCGTGCCCGGCTCCGGATACCGGATCTGATACCTGATGGCCGCCACACCCGCGCCCCCCACGGCGCCCCCCAAGCCCACCTGGGACCCCCGCTCGGCCACACCGCTGCCGTGGCTGCGTCCCACCATCCGCATACGGCTCACCCTGCTGTACGGCGGCATGTTCCTGATCGCCGGCATCCTGCTGCTGTCGATCATCTACCTGCTCGCCGCGCAGGCCCTGCGCACCGGCAGCCAGCCCCTGTTCAAGATCGTCGAATTCGACCACCTGAGGGTCGCCAGCAACGACTGTCAGGGCATCACCAGCGGCAACCTGGAGTTGCCCGATTTCAACGCCCTGATCAGCGAGTGCATCGACCACCAGCGCCAGGTCGCCCTGGACAACCTGCTCAGCCGCTCCCTGCTGGCCCTGCTGGGCCTCGCCGTCATCGCCTTCGCCTTCGGCTACGCCATGGCCGGCCGGGTGCTGTCGCCGCTGGGCCGGATCACCCGCACCGCCCGCGCGGTGGCCGGCTCGGACCTGTCCCGCCGGATCGAGCTGGACGGCCCGGACGACGAGCTGAAGGAACTGGCCGACACCTTCGACGACATGCTGGAGCGACTCCAGCGGGCGTTCACCGCCCAGCAGCGCTTCGTGGGCAACGCCTCGCACGAGCTGCGCACCCCGCTGGCGATCAACCGCACCCTGCTGGAGGTGCACCTCTCCGACCCCGGCGCGCCGGTGGAGCTGCAGCAGCTGGGCAGGACGCTGCTGTCCACCAACGAGCGCAGCGAACAGCTGGTGGAGGGCCTGCTGCTGCTCGCCCGCAGCGACAACCAGATCGTCGAGCGCAAGCCCGTGGACCTCGCCGAGGTGGCCACCCAGGCGATCGACCAGGTGCACGGCGAGGCGGAGGCCAAGGGCGTCGAGATCCGCGGCGCGCGCCGGCCCGCGGTCGTCCAGGGCAACGGCGTGCTGCTGGAGCGGATCGCCCTGAACCTGGTGCAGAACGCCGTGCGGTACAACGTGCCCGAGGACGGCTGGGTCGAGGTCACCACCGAGGCGCAGCACGGCCAGGCGGTCCTGGTGGTGACCAACACGGGCCCGGTGGTGCCGGCGTACGAGGTCGACAACCTCTTCGAGCCGTTCCGGCGGCTGCGCACCGAGCGCACGGGCAGCGACAAGGGTGTCGGACTGGGCCTGTCCATCGTGCGGTCGGTCGCCCGGGCGCACGGCGGGCACATCTACGCACAGCCGCGCGAGGGGGGCGGCCTCGTGATGCGTGTCACTCTCCCGATGTGAGGAGGTGTCGCCGTCATCACGGGGCGTTCGCTCTGGGCGGAATTCGCGGGGAGTTCCTCCGGTATCCGCGTGTGTGATCGATCACAGGACCGATTTCCCGGCGACCTACTCTCCGTGATCATGCATCCCCGTCAAAGCCGGGAAAGTCCCGGTTTTCAGGGGCCCTGATCACGGGAAGTACACGGTGAGGCGCCTTTGGAGGGCGGCGTCCGGACCGTGTACGGTCCCCCTCGCCATCCAAGCCGATCACTCATGAGGAGTCCGGTTGGGTGTCGATTGAGTAACAGACCTTGATGTGAGGCAAAATCTCCGCCTCAGGTCGGGCACAAGTCCGGCCTCTCACGCGTTACGTGCGCTGGAGACACCGCATACACCCAGAGGGGGAGAGTGACATGGCAACCGACTACGACACTCCACGCAAGACCGACGACGACGTCGACTCGGACAGCCTCGAAGAACTGAAGGCCCGGCGGAACGACAAGTCGGCCTCGGCCGTGGACGTCGACGAGTTCGAGGCCGCCGAGGGCCTGGAACTGCCCGGAGCCGACCTCTCGAACGAGGAGCTGGCCGTCCGGGTCCTGCCGAAGCAGCAGGACGAGTTCACCTGCATGAGCTGCTTCCTGGTCCACCACCGCAGCCAGCTGGCCCGCGAGAAGAACGGCCAGCCGATCTGCCGCGACTGCGACTGAGGCGGGGTCGGCCGTGACTGGCTCGACCCCTCCGCGGAAGCGCCGCTTCTTCGCGAGGGGAGCGGACCAAGGGCCCCAGGAGGGCCCGCAGCACGACGCGCGCGACCACGAGCGGGGCCCCACCGGTACCGGGGCGGCCTCGCTCGAAGCGCCGGCCGGCCGGGGTGACCTCCCGGCATCCCCGGAGGTCACCGCGCCCGTGGCGCGCAGACGGGCCGCCGTGATCCGCGAGAAGGCCCTGGAAGGCGCCCGCAGGGGCGGCGCCCACGCCCGCGCGGGACTGGCGCACCTCGCGGACCGGATCATCGAGATCGCCCCCCGGGTGCCCGTACGGGACCTCGCGACACTGCGCCGGCAGTTCCCCGGGCTCGGCCCCGAGGAACTCGCGGACAAGCTCGTGACGGGCGCCGCGAAGGCCACGGCGACGGTCGGCGCCGGAGTCGGCGCGGCGGCCATGATGCCCGTGCCGCCCGCGATGCCGACGGAGCTGGCCGCCGAGATCACCGGCGTCGCCGCGATCGAACTGAAGCTGATCGCCGAACTCCACGAGGTCTACGGCGTACGGCCGCCCGGCACCCTCGCCCAGCGCAGCACCGTGTACCTGAACTCCTGGTCCCAGGAGCGCGGGATCGAGGCGACCAGACCCTCGACCGTGAACGCGGCGCTGAACAGCCGCATGAAGCGCGAACTGCGCCAGCGGATCATGAAGCGCACCGTCCGCAACCTGCCGAACCTGATGCCGTTCCTGGTGGGAGCGGCCGTGGGCGCCGCCATGAACCGCAGGGACACCAGGAAGCTCGCCTCCCGCATCCGGGACGACCTGCGGCGGATCCAGGTGCCCTGGGACGCGCTGCCGGCCCTCCCCGCCCTGGAGCGCCCCGAGGACGCCCTGCCCGAGGAGGTACTCGGGGAACCCGGCGACCACCCGGGGAAGCCGGGGAAGGACGACGGACGCCGGGCCCCGTGAGCCCTCCGGGCGGCACCTCGCCCGTCCGTTCCCCGCGCCGCCGCTACCCGGCGGCCGCCCCCTCCTTCGCCGCCCGGAGCGCCTGCGCCAGCCGCTGCGGCTCACGGGTCGACAGGAAGAGGTAGGGGGTCGGGTCCCCGGGGTCCGTGACGTCCACCCGCAGAGCGCCGGGGACGTACGCCCGCAGCAGCATGAAGCAGCGCGGGTCGGCCTTGTGGGTCCGCCAGGCCCGGGCCTCCTCGGCGTCCAGGACCTCCGCCTCGCCCAGCGCCGACACCGGGATCCTCGCCTCGCCGGCGATGAGGTGGCCGCCCACCACCCGGATGCGCACCGAGCCGTACGAACTGGCCACGACCGCCGCCGCGGCGGTGCCGCCGGCCAGGCCGCCGAGCATCGGCAGCGTGCCGAACGGCAGCAGGATCAGCCCCAGGGAGACCCCCGCCATGAGGGAGATCAGCCACCAGGAACGGGGGGCGGTGAGGCGTTCTTCGTACGGGGAGGCGGAGAGCTGCATGAATCCAAGCTTGGCACGGTGTCGGGACGGGCCCCGCGCGCGGGTAAGGTCTGCGGCTGTGAGTGGTACTTCCGCAGCCCTTCAGCCCCCGGCCGACGCCGTACGGCCGGTGCGCCATCCGGACGCCCCCGCACCCGGCGAACCGCTGGGCGCGCACTACGGCCAGTGTTTCGGCTGTGGCGGCGAGCAGCCCCACGGACTGCACCTCGAGGCCCGTGCCGGCGAAGGCGTGTCGATCACCGCCGAGTTCACCGTGCAGCCCGCCCACCAGGGCGCCCCGGGGCTCGCGCACGGCGGGGTGCTCGCCACCGCCCTGGACGAGACGCTCGGCTCGCTGAACTGGCTGCTGCGCACGATCGCGGTGACCGGCAGGCTGGAGACCGACTTCGTCCGGCCCGTGCCGGTCGGCACCGTGCTGCACCTTCAGGCCGAGGTGACGGCGGTGGCCGGACGGAAGATCTACTGCACCGCCACCGGCCGCCTCGACGGCCCGGGCGGGCCCGTCGCGGTGCGCGCCGACGCCCTGTTCATCGAGGTCAAGGTCGACCACTTCGTCGACCACGGCCGCCCCGAGGAGATCCGGGCCGCCATGGAGGACCCCGACCAGGTGCGGCGCGCCCGCGCCTTCGAGGTGAATCCGTGAGCGGGCCCCGCCCCGGCGTGCTCGAGGTGCTGCTCCGGCGCCTCGACCCCGACGTACCGCTTCCGGCGTACGAGCACCCGGGGGACGCGGGCGCCGACCTGAGGACCACCGAGGCCTGTGAACTGGCCCCCGGCGAGCGGGCCGTCCTGCCCACCGGGGTGTCTGTGGCGCTGCCCGAGGGGTACGCGGCCTTCGTGCACCCGCGATCCGGTCTCGCCGCCCGCTGCGGCGTCGCCCTGGTGAATGCCCCGGGGACGGTTGATGCCGGGTACCGTGGGGAGATCAAGGTGATCGTGGTGAATCTCGACCCGCGCGAGACCGTGCGGTTCGAGCGCTTCGACCGGATTGCCCAACTGGTCGTCCAGCAGGTCGAGAGGGTCCGCTTCGTGTCGGTCGCGGAGCTTCCCCCCTCGGTCCGGGCCGAGGGGGGCTTCGGGTCCACCGGCGGCCACGCCGCGGTGGAAGAAGGTAAGAGCGGCACAAGCGTTCAGGCCGCCGTGGGCGGTACAGCGGGTGGGAATCGATACGCTTCGGTCGTATCCGACCGGGAAGGACAGTGACGTGTTCGGACGTCGCAAGAAGAAGGATGCCGCCGAGGGTGCGGCCGGCGAGGCCGAGCAGGTCGTCGACGGTGTCGACGCTGAGGCGGGCGAGGAGGCCGAGCGGCTGAGGCTCGAACCGGCGCCGCGGCCCGACGGACCCTGGGACAGCACCGAGGTCAGGGAGCCCGGCGAGGGCCGGGTCGACCTGGGCGGCCTGTTCGTGCCCGGAGTCGACGGCATGGAGTTGCGCGTGGAGGTCGCGGGCGACGCGATCGTGGCGGCCACCGTCGTGCTGCGCGACAGCGCCATCCAGCTGCAGGCCTTCGCCGCGCCCAAGCGCGAGGGCATCTGGGGCGAGGTGCGCGAGGAGATCGCGGCCGGCATCACCCAGCAGGGCGGCATCATCGACGAGGTCGAGGGCCCGCTGGGCTGGGAGCTGCGGGCCCAGGTGCCGGTGCAGCTGCCGGACGGCACCGGCGGCTTCCAGGTCGTGCGGTTCGTCGGCGTGGACGGCCCCCGCTGGTTCCTGCGCGGGGTGATCTCGGGCCAGGGCGCGGTGCAGCCGCAGGCCGCCGGGCTCCTCGAGCAGATCTTCCGGGACACGGTCGTGGTGCGCGGCGAGGGCCCGATGGCCCCGCGCGACCCGATCGTCCTGAAGCTGCCGAACGACGCGCAGATGGTCCCCGAGAACGTGCAGCAGGAAGAGGGGGGCTCCCGCTTCGCCGGCGGCATGGGCCAGCTCCAGCGCGGACCGGAGATCACCGAGGTGCGCTGACCGGGTACCCGGGAGAGCCGTTCAGGGGGCCGCGTCCGCAAGGGGGCGGCCCCCTGCCGTGCGCGGCGGTCCGGCCGGGGCGCCGGTGCGGGGCGGGCCCGGCCCGGGGCGTTGATCCACCGGGCGTCCTGCGGGGATACTGGCGCCCGGTCCCACGGGGAGGGCGGTCGCATGAGTCAGGTGGTCACCGAGACCATGGTGCGCGTCGAGGACGTGCACAAGTCGTACGGCACCGGAGCCGCCGCCGTCCACGCGCTGCGCGGTGTCTCCTTCGAGGTCCCGCGCGGCGAACTGGTCGCCCTCAAGGGCCGCTCCGGATCCGGCAAGACCACCCTGCTGAACATCGTCGGCGGTCTCGACACCCCCGACCGGGGCCGGGTCCACGTCGACGGGAGCGACCTCGCCGAACTCGACGAGAACGGGCTGCTCGCCCTGCGCCGGGACCGCGTCGGCTTCGTCTTCCAGTCCTTCGGCCTCATCCCCATCCTCACCGCCGCCGAGAACGTCGGCGTCCCGCTGCGGCTGCGCCGCGCCGACCCGCGCGAGCGGGAGGAACGCGTCGCCCTGCTGCTGTCCCTGGTAGGGCTCGCCGACCACGCGGCCCAGCGCCCCGGCGAGCTGTCCGGCGGCCAGCAGCAGCGGGTCGCCATCGCCCGCGCCCTCGCCAACAGCCCGGCCCTCCTCATCGCCGACGAGCCGACCGGCCAGCTCGACGCGGAGACCGGGCACGCCGTGATGGAGCTGCTGCGCGCGGTCGTCCGCAGCGAGCACGTCACCGCGCTCGTCGCCACCCACGACACCACCCTCCTCGACCTCGCCGACCGTGTCCTGGAACTGGGCGACGGCGAGATCACCGAGCACTGACCCCCGCCGGGACCCCGCGCCCGGCCGGGGGCCGGGCCGGACGACAATGAGGTCATGGGACGCGGCAGGCTTCGGATCCACCTCGGCGCGGCGCCGGGCGTCGGCAAGACGTACGCGATGCTCTCCGAGGCCCACCGGCGCGTGGAGCGCGGCACCGACTGCGTGGTGGCCTTCGCCGAAGCGCACGGCCGGCCCCGCACCGAGGCCCTGCTGCACGGACTGGAGCGGATCCCGCCCCGGCGGACCGGGCACCGCGGGACCGTCCTGACCGAGATGGACCTCGACGCCGTCCTCGCCCGCCGCCCCCGGGTCGCCCTGGTCGACGAACTCGCCCACACCAACGCCCCCGGCTCGCGCAACGCCAAGCGCTGGCAGGACGTCGAGGAACTGCTCGCCGCCGGGATCGACGTGCTCTCGACGGTCAACATCCAGCACCTGGAGTCGCTGGGCGACGTCGTGGAGTCGATCACCGGGGTGCGGGAGGCGGAGACCGTACCGGACGAGGTGGTGCGCAGGGCCGACCAGATCGAACTGGTCGACATGACCCCCGAGGCGCTGCGCCGCCGCATGGCGCACGGCAACATCCACCGGCCGGACGAGGTCGACGCCGCCCTCTCCAACTACTTCCGTCCCGGCAACCTCACCGCGCTCAGGGAGCTGGCGCTGCTGTGGGTGGCCGACCGGGTCGACGCCCACCTCCAGCGCTACCGCAGCGAGCACCGGGTCTCGGCGATATGGGGCTCGCGCGAGCGGATCGTGGTCGGCCTGACCGGCGGCCCCGAGGGCCGCACCCTGCTCCGGCGGGCCGCCCGGCTGGCGGAGAAGGGCGCCGGCGGCGAGCTGCTCGCCGTCTACATCTCCCGCAGCGGCGAACTCACCGCGGCCTCGCCCCGGGAACTGGTCGAGCAGCGCGCCCTGGTGGAGAACCTCGGCGGCACCTTCCACCACGTCGTCGGCGACGACATACCGGCCGACCTGCTCGCCTTCGCGCGCGGCGTCAACGCCACCCAGATCGTGCTCGGCTCCTCGCGCCGCCCGGCCTGGCAGTACGTCCTCGGGCCCGGCGTCGGCGCGACCGTCGCCCGGGACTCGGGACCCGACCTGGACGTGCACATCGTCACCCACGAGGAGGTCGCCAAGGGCCGCGGGCTGCCCGGCGCCCGGGGCGCGCGGCTCGGACGGTCCCGGCGGGTCTGGGGCTGGTCGGTCGGCGTGGGCGGCCCGGCGGTACTGGCGGTGCTGCTCAGCGCCGTGGACCTGGGATTCGCCAACGACATGCTGCTGTTCCTGAGCCTGACGGTGGCGGCGGCCCTGCTCGGCGGACTGTGGCCGGCCCTCGTCTCGGCGGCGGTCGGCTCCCTGCTGCTCAACTACTTCTACACCCCGCCCCTGCGCCACTGGAGCATCGCCGACCCGAAGAACATCATCGGCATCATGATCTTCGTCGCGGTCGGCGCGTCGGTGGCGTCCGTGGTCGACCTCGCGGCCCGGCGCACCCACCAGGCGGCCCGGCTGCGCGCCGAGTCGGAGATCCTCTCCTTCCTCGCCGGCAACGTGCTGCGCGGGGAGACCGGCCTGGAGGACCTGCTGGAGCGGGTCCGGGAGACCTTCGGCATGGAGTCCGCCGCCCTGCTCGAGCGCGCGGGCGACGTCGAGCCGTGGACCTGCGCCGGCCGGGCCGGGCGGGGACGGCCGGTCGAACGGCCCGAGGACGCGGACGTCGAGGTGCCGGTCGGCGACCACCTGGCGCTGGCGCTCACCGGCCGGGTGCCGCCCGCCGAGGACCGCAGGGTGCTGGGCGCCTTCGCCGCGCAGGCCGCCGTCGTCCTGGACCGCCGCAGGCTGCGCGAACAGGCCGACCGGGCCCTCGCCCTCGCCGAGGGCAACCGCATCCGCACCGCCCTGCTGGCCGCCGTCAGCCACGACCTGCGCACCCCGCTGGCCGGGATCAAGGCGGCCGTCTCCTCGCTGCGCTCCGAGGAGGTCGAGTGGTCGCCCGAGGACCGGGCCGAGCTGCTGGCGGGCATCGAGGACGGCGCCGACCGCCTGGACCACCTGGTGGGCAACCTGCTGGACATGTCCCGGCTGCACACCGGCACCGTCACCCCCCTGATCAGGGGGATCGACCTGGACGAGGTGGTGCCGAAGGCGCTCGGCGGGGTGCCCGAGGGCAGCGTCGTGCTGGACGTCCCCGAGGCCCTGCCCATGGTCGCCGTCGACCCGGGGCTGCTGGAGCGGGCGATGGCCAACGTGATCGAGAACGCCGTGAAGTACAGTCCTCCCGGCCTGCCCGTCCTGGTCGCCGCCAGCGCCCTCGCCGACCGGGTCGAGGTCCGGGTGGTGGACCGCGGCCCCGGCGTCCCCGACGAGGCCAAGGAGGACATCTTCGCGCCCTTCCAGCGGCACGGCGACGCCCCGAGCGGGGCCGGGGTGGGTCTCGGCCTGGCGGTCGCCCGGGGCTTCGCCGAGGCCATGGGCGGCACCCTGAACGCCGAGGACACCCCCGGCGGCGGCCTCACGATGGCGCTCACCCTGCGCGCCGCGGCGGCGCCCCCGGAGAACCCGCCGGCCCCCGCGGCCGCAGAACCCGAAAGGCAGTCCTCATGACCCGAGTGCTGGTGGTCGACGACGACCCGGCCATCGTGCGCGCCCTCGTGATCAACCTCAGGGCACGCTCGTACGAGGCAGACTCCGCCCACGACGGCGCCGGCGCCCTCCGTGCGGCCGCCGCCCGCCGCCCCGACGTCGTCGTCCTCGACCTCGGCCTGCCCGACATGGACGGCGTCGAGGTGATCAGGGGACTGCGCGGCTGGAGCCGGGTGCCGATCCTGGTGCTCTCCGCCCGGCACGCCTCCGGTGAGAAGGTCCAGGCGCTGGACGCGGGCGCCGACGACTACGTCACCAAGCCCTTCGGCATGGACGAACTGCTGGCCCGCCTGCGGGCCGCCGTACGCCGTGCGGAGCCCGCCGGGGACGGGGGCGACACGGTGGTGGAGACCGCCGCCTTCACCGTCGACCTGGCCGCGAAGAAGGTCAACCGCGACGGCAAGGACATACGGCTGACCCCCACCGAATGGCACCTGCTGGAGGCGCTGGTGCGCGGCGGCGGGCGGCTGGTGCCGCAGAGGCAGCTGCTGCGTGAGGTGTGGGGGCCGTCGTACGGCACCGAGACGAACTACCTGCGCGTGTACATGGCACAGCTGCGGCGGAAGCTGGAGGCGGATCCGTCACGTCCGAGGCACCTGATCACCGAGCCGGGCATGGGCTACCGCTTCGAGAGGTGAAGGCCGGCGGCGTTCCCGGGCCGGCGGCCGGGACGGTGCCCGTTCCGGCCGGGGCGGCAGGGGGTGCATGACCGTCCGTGCGCCCCGGTACGCTTCAGATATGAGTGCTGTTCCTCGATCCGAGAAGCCGGCGGGCCGGTTCCGGCGCATGCTCGACCGGCTCTCCTCGTCTCAGGAGGACCTGGAGTCCGAGGAGCTGCGCGAGGACGCCGAGACCGCCGGCTGCACACGGATAGGCGACTGCCGTGACCGGCAGATCGTCACGGTTACTGGTACCTTGCGCACGGTCACGTTGCGGCCGCGCGCGGGGGTTCCGGCCCTGGAGGCCGAGCTGTTCGACGGCTCCGCCGCACTCGACGTGGTATGGCTCGGCAGGCGCTCCATCGTGGGGATAGAACCGGGACGCAGGCTGATCGCATCGGGCCGGATCTCGATGAGCCGGGGCCGCCGGGTGCTGTTCAATCCGAAATACGAACTGAGACCCCTCGGACGGGAGTAGCCGGTGACGTCACTCGACAAGCCGACCACCGAAGACACATCCGCCGACGACGCCCGGGCGGTGACCGAAGCCGCCCTCTTCGAGGCGTTCGGCGGGGTGCGGGGCATGGTCGAGACGGTGCTCCCCGGACTGCTCTTCGTCAGCATCTACACGGTCAACAAGGACCTCCACATGTCGGCGATCGCGGCGCTCGCCGTGTCGCTGGTGATGGTCGTGGTCCGGCTGGCGCGCAAGGACACCGTCAAGCACGCCTTCAGCGGCGTCTTCGGCGTGGCCTTCGGCGTGGTCTTCGCGATGATGACCGGCAACGCCAAGGACTTCTACCTGCCGGGCATGCTGTACACCCTGGGCCTGGCCCTGGCGTACATCGTCACGGCGATGGCGGGCGTCCCGCTGATCGGCCTGGTGCTGGGACCCGTCTTCAAGGAGAACCTCTCCTGGCGCACCCGCAACCCCGGCCGGAAGAAGGCCTACACCAAGGCCAGCTGGGCCTGGGGACTGATCCTGCTCGGCAAGAGCGCGATCCTGTTCCCGCTGTACTGGTGGGCGGACACGACCCAGCTGGGCTGGGTGCTGATCGCGCTGAAGATCCCGCCGTTCCTGCTCGCGGTCTACCTGACCTGGGTGTTCCTGGCGAAGGCGCCGCCGCCGATCGACGTCTTCGCCGAGATGGAGGCGGAGGAGCGGGCGGAGGAGGAGCGCAGGGCCGCCGCCGCGCAGGAGGACGGCGGGGGGACGGCGGCCGGCCGTCACCGCCGCGAGTCCTAGGGCCTTTCGTTTGGATCAGGTCGGCCGCGACCGACGGTGCGTCGTGGCCGACCCGAGCGGGGCTTGGTGCGTGCAGATGCAAGGCGGAGG
>NZ_JBEORT010000124.1:0-18438 GCF_040302425.1 Streptomyces sp. NPDC126497 | reverse complement strand
GTGGTGTCGGCCGGCTCGGCGGAGCCGGCCGGGGCCTGCTCGGCGACGGCGGGGGCCGGTGCCCGGCCCGGTTCGGCGGCGGGGGGCTCCGCGACGGCGGCCGTGGGCAGCGGGCTGAAGTACTTGTGCGGGACGACGACCACCACGGAGGTGCCGAGCCAGGGGGAGTCCGCGAAGGTGACGCGGATGCCGTAGCGGCGGGCGAGGATGCCGACGACCCGCAGGCCGATGTTGGCGTCCTCGGTGATGCCGCCGATGCCCGCCCCGGGCGCGGTGCCCGCGAGGGCGTGCTCCGCCTCGCGCTTCTTCTCCTCGCTCAGGCCCTTGCCGGAGTCCTGGATCTCGATGCCGACGCCGTTGGGAACCTCACGGCCGGAGACCACCACGGGTTCGGAGGGCGGCGAGTAGCGGGCCGCGTTGTCGAGCAGATGAGCGAAGATCAGCGTGAGGTGGTCCACCAGACCGCCGTCCACGCCGAGTTCGGGGAGCCGGCTCAGCTGGACGCGCTGGAAGTCCTTGATCCGGCCGATGCCGCCGCGCACCACGCTGAGCAGCCGCTGCGGCTCCTGCCACTGCCTGCCGGGCCGGTCGCTGCCGCCGAGCACGCCGATGCTGGCGGCCAGGCAGTCGGCGGGGCCGATCTCCTGGTCGAGTTCCATCAGTCCCCGGGCGACGGCGGGCAGCCTGCCGTGTTCGCCCTGCATCTCGTGCAGCCGGCCGCGGAGCTTGCTGGTCAGCACGTGGATGCGGTTGCCGATGCTGATGACCGCCTGTTCGGCGGAGGTGGAGCGGTCGAACTCCTCCTCCAGTCCGATCAGCGCGGTGCGCAGCAGCTTGCGCAGTTCGGTCTGGAGACCGGCGCCGATCCTCGCGGACCGGTCGACGCTCGGCAGCAGGTCGTCGATGGCCTCACCGGCGCGCAGCCGCGCGATCGCCTCCGGGAGCTGCTCGTCGGCGAGGCGGGCGACCGCGGACAGCTGGTGGGCCAGCTGCTCCCGCCGCGCCTCGGTCTCCTCGGCGAGCCGCGCCTCGTAGGCCCGGGCCTGCTCGGTCAGCCGCTCCTCGAACTCCTTCTCCCGCGCCGCCCGTTCGGCGGTGAGCCTCCGCTCCTGGTCCGCCATGTGCTGCTGCCACCGCCGGGTGTGCTCGGCCTGCGAGGTGCGGTGGGTCTCCTCGGTGCGCAGGAGCCGGACCCGGTGGCGGAGCGTGAGCCGTACGCACACGGAGCAGGCGGCCGTCGCGGCGGCGCCGAGGACGGCCGTGGTGATCCGGTCCGGACTCATCGACGCGGCGGCGACCGTCCCGCCGCCGAGGCCGAGCGGCATCAGCCACCAGCCGTACCAGGCGACAGGGGCCCGCACCGCCGGTGGCGGAGTGGCGAGTTCCATCTGCATCCTTCGAAGCAACATGGGGAGTGTGCAGGTGAGTGTGCGAGGAAGGCCGCACTCATGAGTGAGCACCACGAAGCGACCCGGCGTGTCTTGGGCCAACTCGCGGTGCTCGCAAGGAGCTTATCGGGTCGTCAGCCCCGCGGATCAATTTCGCCCACTGCCGGAAGTGAGGGTTCCGTCACGCTCCGGCGAAGACCGCCGGAGCCGGCCGGCCAGTTCGGAAGAACTCGGTCGCAATGCGAAGACATATGTCAATCGAACATGCTCAAATGCACTCGTCCGAAGGTAACTTGCCGGGTGGGAAAAGGCGTTGGGGCCGGTTCCCTCCCCCGTCGCACGGAGCAGGCTGGAGGCGATGGCGTCGTGCGGTACGAACCCGCGCCGCTGACCCGGCACTTGCGCGTCCACCACGACCGGGGACACACGGTGCTGGAGTTCCACGGGGAGATCGACATCGCCGCTGCCGCGGAGATCGTCCCGCACCTGGACAGGGAGACCGCCGAACCGGACGCCCGGATCGTGATCGACCTGACCCACGTCGAGTTCTTCGACCTCTCCGGGCTGCGCCTGCTGTACCGGGCCCGGCAGCGGGTCGTGGACGGCCCCGGCCGGCTGTGCCTCGTCTGCGCCCACCCGCTGACCCTGCGCATGCTGCGGATCACCGGCACGTCCCGTCTGCTGCCCCCGTGGCCGACCCTGGACGCCGCCCTGGAACGGCCGGGGGCCGCCTCCGGTCCGGCCTGACCACCGGGCCGCGACGCCCGGCGCCCGCGCCGTGCGCCCCCCTGCGCTCCCGGCGCGGCCGTCCGCTTCCCGGTGCCCGTGTCTGTCCCGGGAACCGGGGGGCATCAGGTCAGGAGGAAGGAGGGCCGTCGCCATGACGACTCCCGTGAAGGGACCGATCGCGCGCGTACCCGGCTGGGCGAAGGCGCTCGCCGCGGTGGTGCTGCTGCTCGTCGTGCTGTTCGCCGGGATCCGGCTGAGCCTGCTGCCGGGCCTGAAGGACCTGTTCGGCACGGAGACCGAGGACCGCTCCGGCCCCGCGCTCCTGGAGTCCATCCAGGACCTCAGCCGGTACGACGCCGCCTCGGGCAACTTCCAGGTGGTGGTGGACCTGGAGAAGGACGCGAAGTTCCTGCCGGACGCCGTCCGCGGCAGCCGCACGCTGTACGTGGGCGCGGGCACCGTCGACGCCTACGTCGACCTCGGCAGGCTGGACGAGGACGACGTACGGGTCGACGACGACCGTACGTCCGCCACGCTGCGGCTGCCCCACGCCCGTCTGGGAAAGCCCGCCCTGGACCCCGAGCGCTCCTACGCCGTGTCCAAGCAGCGGGGCCTGTTCGACCGGCTCGGCGACCTCTTCTCCGACAACCCCAACAGCGAACAGGCCGTGCAGAAGCTCGCCGTGCGGCACATCGGCGACGCGGCGAGGGAGAGCGGACTCACCGCCCGGGCCGAGACCAACACCACGGAGATGCTCGAGGGCCTGCTGCGCTCCCTGGGCTTCGAGCAGGTGCGGGTCAGCTACGGCGACTGACCGGCGACACCACGGGTAACCGGCTTACCCCACAAGGAAGTTGACGACTGGAGGACCGAATGTCCCGCGCCGTCCCACGTCCGCGATCCCTGCCCCGCCGTCGTCCGCGACCGTCCCGGCACGGCGCCGCGGAGGACGGTCCGGAGCGTCCGCTCCCGCTGCTCCCGCGGCTGCTGGTGATGGTGTGCGCCTTCGTGTTCATGGTCGTCTTCGCCGCGGTCCTGGCCCGGCTCACCCTGCACCCCTCCCCCGCCTCGGAGGCGCTGACCCACACCAATCTGCGTCCGGGCCGCTCG
The DNA here is from genome assembly GCF_040302425.1 of Streptomyces sp. NPDC126497. NCBI lineage: Bacteria > Bacillati > Actinomycetota > Actinomycetes > Kitasatosporales > Streptomycetaceae > Streptomyces > Streptomyces sp. NPDC126497. The sequence continues at coordinate 15,211 of NZ_JBEORT010000124.1, read as the reverse complement.
CTGAAGGCCTACCTGGACCAGCCCGCGCTGCGTGACGCCGTGCGTCAGATCGGCGGCAACATCCTGCTCGGCGTGCCCTTCGGCGTGCTCACGCCGGTCCTCGCGCCGCGCACGCGCGGGTTCCTGCGGGTGCTGGTGCTGACGGCCGTCGTGATGCTGCTGGTGGAGTTCGCGCAGGGCGCGCTGGTGACCGGACGCGCCTTCGACGTCGACGACGTCATCCTGAACACCGGCGGGGCGCTGATCGGTTACCTGCTGCTGGGCCGGCGCCTGAGCCGGGCGGTGCACGCAAGGCGTCCGAAGGCCTGACGGCCGGGGGCGTCGCTCCGCGGGTCAGGGCCGCTCGTTCACCCGGGTGGCCCCGTGCGGGGTCCAGGTGAACTTGTCCCCGCCCACCCAGCGGACCACGTCCGGATCGTCCAGGTCGTGGACCGTGATCCCGAACGCGGCGGCGGCGTGCAGCACGTCGGTGACGGTCTTCGCCTCGCCGACCACCTGTCCGTCGATCTCCACGATCCGGAACGGCGGAGTCCCGGGCTGCACCCCGAGCACCATGATCCGCGGATGCGACATGTACGGGCTCGCGCTTTCGGTCATGTCTCGAGGGTAGAGCGCGAACGGCGCGGACGCGGTGTCCGGGGCGCGCCCGCGTTCAGGGCCGACGCCAGTCGTCGCCCGTCAGGTGGGACCCGGCCTGGGGGCCCATCCGGAGCATTCCGCCGTCCACGCTCCAGGAGGCCCCGGTGACGTAGGAGGCGTCGGGCCCGGCGAGGAAGGCGATGACCGCGGCGACCTCGCGTGCGTCGCCGGGCCGCCCGAGCGGGACGCCGGGACGGCTCTCGGTGTGCGGGTCGGTGTCCTCCTGGCCGGTCATGGGCGTGGCGATCTCGCCGGGGGCGACCGCGTTGACGGTGATGCCGTGCTCGGCGAGCTCCAGCGCCATGACCTGGGTGAGCAGTCCGAGGCCGCCCTTGGCCGCGCAGTACGGCGCGGCGCCCACCCGGGGCTGGTGCTCGTGCACGGACGTCACGTTCACGATGCGGCCCCCGTCGCCCTGCCGGATCATGTGCCGCGCCGCCTTCTGTCCGCACAGGAAGGGGCCGATCAGATCGACGTCGAGCACCTCGCGGACCTGGGAGAGCTCCAGGTCGAGGAAGGGCGTCATGGTGCCGGTGCCGGCGTTGTTGACCAGCACGTCGATGCGGCCCAGCCGGTCGCACAGCTCGTCGACCGTGTCCGCGGCGGCGGGCAGCCGGGTGAGGTCCAGGGGCGCCACCTCGGCCCGCCGTCCGTGCGCCCGGCACTCCCGCGCCGTCTCCTCGGCGCCCTCTCGGTCGCCGTGCCAGGTGATGCCCACGTCCATGCCCGCGGCGGCCAGGCGTACGGCGGTGGCCCGGCCGATCCCGGAGTCCGCGCCGGTGATCACGGCGACCCTGCTGCTCGGGGTGGTGGGGACGGACATGCGGACCTCCTGGGCGGGACGGCGGGTGCGAGGCATCGCAGTACCCCCGTGCGTCCGGACCAACCCCCGCGTCCGCCGTACGGTCGTACCGCGACCCGCGCGCCCCCGGGCCGGGCGGGCGCCGCTCCGGCCCCGGGCGAGTCGCCGGCCCGCCACTCCGGGGACGGAGGACGCCCCCGGAGTGGCGGGCGGGTGAGGTGGTACCCGTACCGCTCGCGAGAGACGAAAGGACCACGTATGGGACGGGCGGCCGTGTTCGACGTCGACGGCACTCTGGTCGACACCAACCATCTGCATGTGACGGCCTGGTGGGAGGCCCTCCGGCAGGCGGGCCACCGGGTGCCGATGCACGCCGTCCACCGGGCCGTGGGGCTGCCCTCCTCGGACCTGGTCGCCCATCTGCTGGGCGAGGACCGGGACACCGGCCGCGACGAGGAGCTGAGCGCGGCGCACAAGGCGCTGTACGGGCAGTACTTCGACCGGCTGCCCGCCCTGCCGGACGCCGGGCGGCTGCTGAGGCGGCTGCACCGGGACGGCTGGACGGTGGTGCTGGCCACCTCGGCCGGCGGCGCCGAGCTGGGCGCGCTGCGCCGGGCGATCGACGCGGACGAGGCGATCGCCGCCACGGCGAGCGCCGACGACGTGGCGGCGGGCAAGCCCTCGCCGGAGCCGGTCGAGCACGCCCTGGAGCTGGCGGGGGTGCCGGCGGAGCGGGCGGTGTTCGTCGGTGACACGGTGTGGGACATGCGGGCGGGCAGCCGCGCCGGGGTGCGCTGCGTGGGAGTGCTGTGCGGCGGCATTCCGCGCGCCGACCTGGAGGAGGCCGGCGCGGACGCGGTCTACGACGACCCGGCCCATCTCCTGGCGTCCCTGTCGGGCAGCCCCCTGGCATGACACGGAACATGACACGGACGAGGGAGGAGACCGTGCGCGGTGGCGCCCTGGGGCGGGCGGCCCCGGTGGCGCGGGTGCGGGACGCGGTGCGGTGGGACGTGCGGTCCGCCGGCCGGGCGGCGCGGGCCGCGTGGCGGGGGCCCGGGCGGGAACGGGATCTGCTCGTCCAGTCCCTGAAGGCCGCCGCGGCGGCCCTGCTGGCGTGGCTGCTGGCACAGGTGTGGCTGGGCGATCCGATGGCCCTGATGGCGCCCTGGGTGGCGCTGGTCCTGGTGCAGGCCACCGTCTACAGCTCGCTGGTGCAGGCGGCGCGGCAGTTCACGGCGATCTGCGTGGGAGCGCTCGTGGCCTCGGGGGCGCAGGCGGTCACCGACGACACCACGGGCGCCCTGGCGCTGTCCGTGCCCGTGCTGATGCTGCTGTCGAACTGGCCACGCTTCGGCGACCAGGGCGTCTACGCCGCCACCACGGCCGTCTTCACGATCGCCACGGGGACGGTGAGCGCGGTCGCCGTCGGGCACCGGCTGGGTCAGGCGGCGCTCGGCGCGGTCGTCGGCATCACCGTCAACGCGCTGGTCCTGCCGCCGATCCACCTGCGGGACGTGCGGGAGAACCTGGCGGCGCTCGCCCGCGAGACGGGTGAGGTGCTGCACGCCGTCGCCGGGGACCTGCGCGGGGGCGAGTGGGACGCGCAGACCGCCGCGGAGCGGCTGGACGCCGCGGCGCGGCTGCAGGGCCGGCTGGAGGCGCTGCGTTCGGCCCGCGGCTGGAGCAGGGAGAGCCTGCGGCTGACCTCGGGCGTCCTGCGCGCCCTGCACCGGGCGCCGACGGAGGAGCTGCCGCCGGAGTCCGAGGACGAGCGGTTCAGCCGCGTCACCGGGCACGTCACGGCGCTGACCCGTACGCTCGCGGTGGCCGCCGACGAGGACCGTACGCCCGCCGCGCCGGACGCCGCGGTGCTGAGCTGCTACGCGGAACTGCTGGAGCTGCTCGGCGAAGCCTGCCGCACGGAGGCCGACCGGCTGCTGGACGGCGGCGGGCGCGCGGACGCCCTCCTGGACGGACGCACCGAGGACGTGATGCGGGACCTGCACGAAAGGCTCCAGGCCGGGCTGCGCGAGCACGCCGGGCGGGGCGCCGCGCGGACGGCCGTGCTGGGCACGCTGGTGCTCCAGGCCGAGAACCTCTGGGCCGAGCTCGGCGGTGGCGCCCGGGGCCGGTGACACACGTCACGCCCATCGGTGGCCGAAGGCGGAACACCGGGAGGTGGTTCTCCGTTGAACAGATCGTGGGTGCGGACGGGACAGTGTCCCCGGGCCTCACCATCCGCCCACAGGGACGATCGCCCGGCTGAAGCCCTGTGGAGCCCCTCGCCGAGAGGCGACCGCCGTCCGCGCCCACCACCGAGCCGCCCCGGCCGTGATTCCCCCGTCACGGCCGGGGCTTCCACATGCCCGCCTCGGGCGTCGCCCGAGGTCGAGGGCGCTCCGGTCCGTGGCGTGACGGACACGAGCGACCACCGCACAGCACGGCATCGGCTCGGGCTTCGGCGCCCGCGGCACCGCCCGCTGAACCCCGGGGGCTTCGGGACCCCGGGCAGGGCGCGGCCACCCAGGGGCGGGCCGCCACGTCCCCGCGGCCGGGCGGCATGGGCGGGGTCCGTCCGGAGGACTGCGACGTCACCGGCCCCGGCCCCGGCCGACGGTGGGCGCACCGGGGTCGAGGACCGGACGGCCGGCCCGGAGCGGGCGACCCGCCCGTGGGAACTCTCGGCCCGCCTCACGGGCGTGAACGCCTTCGCCCGAGGGGTACCCGGCCGGTTCCGGGGAGCGGACGGCCGAGAGGAGCGCGAGGTGAGCAGCACAGCGGGCATGAGGATCGTGGTCACGGGCGCCACCGGCAATGTCGGGACCAGTGTGGTGCGGGTCCTCGCGGAGGAACCCGCGGTCGCCTCCGTACGGGGTCTGGCACGGCGGATCCCCGATCTGTCGCCTCCGAAGACCGAGTGGTCGGCGGTGGACCTGGCCTCGGACCGCTCCGATCTCGTCGGGGAGTTCACCGGCGCGGACGCGGTGATCCACCTGGCCTGGGCGTTCCAGCCGACGCACGATCCGGCGACCACCTGGCGCACCAACGTGCTGGGCAGCATGCGGGTGTTCGACGCGGCGGCCGAGGCGGGGGTGCCGGCGCTGGTGCACGCCTCGTCGGTCGGGGCGTACTCGCCGGGACCGAAGGACCGCGCCGTGGACGAGTCGTGGCCGACGCACGGCTGGCCGGACGCCGCGTACTGCCGGGAGAAGGCGTACCTGGAGCGGGTCCTGGACACGTTCGAGCGCGACCACCCGGGGATCCGGGTGGTGCGGATGCGGCCCGCGTTCCTGTTCAAGCGGGAGTCCGGCAGTGAGCAGCGGCGCATCTTCGGCGGCCGTTTCCTGCCGGGCCAGCTGGCGCGGCCCGATCTGCTGCCCGTCCTGCCGGACGTCCCGGGGCTGCGGATGCAGGCGCTGCACACCGACGACGCGGCCCACGCCTACCGGCTGGCCGTGCTGTCCGCCGGTGCGCGGGGCGCCTTCAACCTCGCCGCGGAGCCGACGGTCGACGCGGAGCTGCTCGGGGAGATGCTCGGCACCCGCCGGGTGCGGCTGCCGCGCACCGCGGCCCGCTCGGCGGTCGCCGCCGCCTGGGGGCTGCGGCTGCTGCCGGCCTCGCCGCACCTGTTCGACGCCGTGCTGCGGCTGCCGCTGATGGACTGCACGCGTGCGCGCGTGGAGCTCGGCTGGCAGCCGACGCACACCGCGACGCAGGTGGTGGAGGAGTTCCTGCTGGGCATGGAGCAGGGCGCCGGGGAGGACACGGCGCCGATGCGGGGCCGCAAGGTCGGCTGAGCGGCGGGTTTCACCGGCCCCCGCGGGAGGTACCCGCGGGGGCCGGGGGTACGAACGAAGGGAGAGCGCCGTGACCGACCACCGTCTCGAGGGCCCCGGCGAAAGCGGCGCCGGTGTCCCCCGCGACCTGCCCGACCAGCAGGCCGGCCCCGGCGAGGACCCCTGGGAGGTCGCCCCGGCCGCCGCGGAACGGGAGAGCGGGAAGAAGGCCGGCGATGCGCGGGAGCCGGACCCCGACGTCCCCGACACCGACGAGGCCGGCACGGGCCGGCAGGGCGCCCCGCACTCGGCGTCGGGCAACCCGGAACATCCGGTGCCGGACGAGTCCTCCGCGTAGGACCTGCCGCCGGGGCCCCGTCCGCCGGGCGGTGCCGTGCGCACACCCCCGCCGTCCCGTGCGCCGCGCCGCGCCGCGGGAAGGTGACGCCCGGATCTAGGGGGTGCGTTCCCGCAGGGCCGCCCGCCAGGCGGGGGGCGGGGACTGCGGGTCCGGGTCGGGGCGGCGGCCGCCGCGGGCGAAGAAGTCGGCGAGCGGCAGGATCGCGGCGCCGACGGTGACCGCGTCGGGTCCGAGTCGGCCCAGTTCGATGGTGACCTTCCCGGCCGGATGGCGCAGCGCGTACGACAGGGCGTGCCGGCGCACGGACGGCAGGAAGCGGGAGCCGAGCTGGAGGCCGGCCCAGCCGCCCACGAGGATGCGCTCGGGCTGGAAGAGGTTGATCAGGTCGGACAGGCCCGCGCCCAGGTATTCGGCGGTCTCCTCCAGCACGGCGAGCGCGACCGGGTCGGGGGCGCCGTCGTCGGCCGGGTAGGCGGCGGCGAGCATCGCCGTCAGCGCCGTCTCCTCGTCCGCGTCCTCGGGGTTCTCGGGCGCCCGGCCGCCCTCCTCGCGCCACCGGGCGAGCAGCGATTCGGCGCCCGCGTACGCCTCCAGGCAGCCGAGCGCGCCGCAGCGGCAGCGGCGTCCCCTGACCCGTACGGTCAGGTGCCCCCATTCCACCGCCCGGCCGTGTTCCACCTCGGGGGTGACCAGGCAGGCGCCCACGCCGGAGCCGAAGAGGACCACGAGGGCGTTGCGGGCGCCGCGTCCGGCGCCGAACCACATCTCGGCCTGGCCGAGGGTCCTGGCGCCGTTGTCGATGAAGTAGGGCACCGTCCCGGGCAGCGGGGACCGGGCGCGCAGCAGGGACTCCAGGGGGATCGCGTCCCAGCCGATGGTCTGGCCGTGCACGACGGCGCCCCGGTCGGGGGTGTGCTCGACGATGCCGGGGACACCGATGCCGACGCCGAGCAGCCGCCCGGGGTCGAGGCCGGCGCCGGCCAGCACCTCGGCGACACCGGAGCGGATGTGGTCGACGATGACCTCGACGTCGTAGCGCTGCTGCTCCAGCGGGCGCTGCGCGCGGGCGAGCTCGGTGAGGGTCAGGTCGAACAGTTCGACGCGGACCCGGGTTTCGCCCACGTCGACACCGATCATGTGGCCGCTGGCCGGCGCCACGCGCAGCAGGGTGCGCGGCCGGCCGCCGTCGGAGTCGACGCTGCCGGCCTCCTCCACGAGGCCGTCGGCGACCAGGTCGGCGACGACGTTGCTCACCGATCCGGAGCTGAGCCCGGTCGCGGGGCCGAGCTCGAAGCGGCTCAGCGGGCCCTCGAAGTACAGCCGTTCCAGCACGGCCGTGCGGTTGGCCCGCCTGAGGTCGCGCACCGTGCGCCCGTTCCGCCCCGTCATGTGACTCCTCCCAGCCCCTGCCCGACCTGCAACATACCGCCGGGACACGACCCGGCGCGACGCCCCCCCTCGCTTATTTCACGGTGTGAAGTAACAGGGTCCACCGATCCGGTCCGGCGCGGCACGCGCGGGACCCGCCCCCCGGGTGAAAACCACTGGCTCCCCCCGGTCCCGGATATCTACCCTGACCCGGAAACCTAGACCCCCCAGGTTTCGAAAGAGCACACCAGGAGACGACCCCCATGAGAGCTCTCACCGAGCAGGACGTCCGCAGTTCGTTCATCAACTGCTCGAAGGGTGAGGCCAAGCGGCTGACCGTACCGCGCGACCTGGGCGAGCAGCCCTGGGACGACCTCGACTTCCTGGGCTGGCGCGATCCCGGCGCACCCGACCGCAGCTATCTCGTCACCGAGCGGGAGGACCGCCTCGTCGGGGTGGCCATGCGCTTCCAGCCGGCCCGGCGCGGCTTCCTGCACCGCAGCATGTGCTCCCTGTGCCTGACCACCCATCCGCGCGGCGGTGTCGCCCTGATGACCGCGCGCAAGGCGGGCCCGGCCGGCCGCGAGGGCAACTCGGTCGGCGCCTACATGTGCACCGACCTCGCCTGCTCCCTCTACCTGCGCGGCAGGAAGGTCCCGGAGACCGGTGCCCGCTTCGAGGAGAGCCTCACCCTGGAGGAGCAGATCGCCCGCACCCGGGGCAACCTGTTCGCCTTCCTCGACAAGCTGTAGTCCCGGCCCGCCCGTCCCTCGGGGGACTGTCGTCACCGGTGAACACGTTCGTGGTGTCCGAGGAGGGGGAACCGTCCGAGGATGCAAGTGGTACGTGAGATGACGGCGCCGGCCGTCGAGTTCGTCAGGCGGCGCCGGGACCCGGTGACCGTGCAGATGGTGCGGTCGGCGGCCGCGGCGACCGTCGCCTATGTCATCGCCCTGCGGCTGAGTCCGGAGGCCGCCCCGCTCACCGCGCCCCTGACCGCGCTGCTCGTCGTCCAGGTCACCCTGTACTCCACGCTCGTCACCGGAGTGCGCCGGGTGAACTCCGTGGTGGCCGGGGTCGTGGTGGCCATCCTCTTCAGCCTGCTGGTGGGCCTGACCTGGTGGAGCCTGGGCCTGCTGATCCTGGCGTCGCTGCTCGTCGGCCACCTGGTGCGGGTGGACGAGTTCGTGCCCGAGGTGGCGATCAGCGCGATGCTGGTGCTCGGGGTGACCACGCACGGGGACACCGCCTGGGCCCGGATCGTGGAGACGCTGATCGGAGCGTTCGTCGGCATGGGGTTCAACCTCCTGCTCGCCCCACCCGTGTGGGTGGAGGAGGCCGGCCAGTCGATCGAGGAGCTGGCGCGCCGGGTGCGGCAACTGATGCTGCGGATCGGCGAGGAGGCGGCGGACCGCACGCCCCCGCACCGCGCGGAGGCCCGGCTGCACGAGGCCCGCCGCCTGGACCACGACATCACCGAGGTCGACACGGACCTCAGACAGGCCGAGGACAGCCTGCGGCTCAATCCCCGGGTGCGTGAGGGCCTGCTGCACCGAGTGGTGCTGCGCACCGGTCTCGACACGCTGGAGATCTGCACGGTGGTGCTGCGGGTGCTGGCCCGCACGCTGGCCGACCTGTCCAAGAAGCGCGAGCCGGAGCGGTTGTTCGAGCCGGAGACGGGCGCGGTCTTCGAGCAACTGCTGTCCGAGATCGCGGACGCCGTGGTCAGCTTCTCGGTGCTGGTGACCACGAGCGTGAGCGCGAACGCCGAGTCGGCGGAGGACCGGCTCGCCTCCGAGCTGCGGCAGGCGGCCGCCACCCGCGACAAGCTGGCCCGGCTGCTCTTCGAGGAGGCCCGGCGCGACCCCGGCCAGTGGCAGCTGCTGGGCGCCGTGCTGACCGAGGTCAACCGCATCCTCGACGAGATGGACACCGAGCACCGCACGCGCCGGCTGTTCGAGGAGCTGGACCGGCACTCGCAGGCGCAGCGCGAGCGGCTGCCGCGGCTCACCCGGATGCGGGAGCGGCTGCGCCGTAAGCGCGGCGCCTCCCACCGTTCCGGGTGAGGCGCCCGGCACCCGGCCGAAGGCGTCCGGACGGCGGGGCGCGCCGCGTCACCCGTCGCCGTCCGGGCGCTGCCGCTGCAGCGCCCGGGGGCAGGAGGCGGTGCCCGCCTGGGCGAGCAGCGCGTGCATGCGCTCGGTGAGCCGGGAGACGTCGTCGGCGGGCGCGTGGAACGGCAGGCGTACGTCACCGTCCGTGCGGAGGCGTTCGATGCGCAGGGTCAGTCCGTGCCGGTCGACGGCGAGCGGCCGGACACGGACCGCGCCGTGCAGACTTCCGTGGTCGACCAGGCGGGTCAGCCGCTCGACGGCGTCGGCGTGGCGGTCGGCGAGGTGGGTCAGCAGCCGGGCCTCGGCGGCGGCCAGCGGATCGGGCGCGGCGGCGGCGAACTCGTCGGTGTCGACGACCAGGGCGCCGGACGGCTGCCGGAGCACCACGCGGGTGGGCTGGAAGGCGAGGTGTCCGTCCCGCGCGGAGAACCAGCCGGCCAGCCACAGCCGGGCACGGATCCGGTTGCGCACGGGGACGGGCGCGACGTCGGCGAACTCCAGCACGGCGGACGGCTCGCCGCGGGGTGCGCAGATCGCGGCGGCGAGCAGGGCGCTGTCCTCGGGCACCCGCAGCAGCACCCGCCCGTCGTCGGTCACGTGGTGCGCGCCGACCAGCTCCTCCCGGGCGCCCTCCGCGGTCACCGCACAGGACCACGCGGCGGCGAGCGCCGAGCGGGCCCGTTCCGCCGCACCGGGCGCGGCCGTCCAGCCGTGCGTGTCGTCACCCATCCCCGAACCTCCTCTTAGGTAAGCCTTGCCTAACTTATCGGAGATCGGGGTGTGCGCCAACCGGGGACCGTGATCCTCACCGGACCCTTCAGGGCGCGAGGACGCCCAGCAGGGCGCGTGCGCACAGGTCGCGCACCTGCGCGCGGTCCGGCCCCGGGCCGCGCAGCCACTCCAGGCAGACCGCCGTGGTGAAGGCCAGCCAGCCGCGCACGGCGAGCCGGGTGTCCGGCCGCGCCCCGAGGACGGGGCCGAACTCGGGATCCGCCGCGAGCGCCGCCAGGATCTGCCGCTCCTGCGCGGCCAGCGCCCGCCGGTAGACCCGGCGCACCACCCGGTCCCCCGCCGCGTCGGCGCGGTGGAAGGCGCGGTAGCCGTGCGCATGGGTCTCGACGTACTCCAGGTACGCGTCGAGACCCGCCGTGAGCTGCTCGCGCAACGGACGGCCGGGGACCGCCGCCGTCATGCGGAGCATCCGCTCGCTCTCGCGCTCCACCACCGCCGCGAAGAAGTCCCGCTTGGTCGGGAAGTAGTGGTAGAGCAGCCCCCGCGAGACCCCGGCGATCTCGGCGACCCGCTCGATCCACACGTCGTCGTAGGGGTTCTCCGAGAACAGCCGCGCGCCGACCGACAGGAGCTGTTCCCGGCGCTCCGCGGTACTGAGCCGGCGGCGCGTGCGCCCGCCCTGGTTCACGGCCATTCCCGCACTGTACTTGACGCCGGTTCAGCGACCGGACCACACTGAGGCCGCGTTATTGAACTCGCGTACAACACGTCGCACGCGCACGCCGGGCCGAAGGAGATCGCGTCATGGCGGAGACGACGACACGGGCCGTACCGCCGAGGGGTTTCCGCAGCGCGGAGCACGGCTGGCCGCAGCTGCACCGCATCCCGCGCCCGCCGTACCGCCTGCCCCTGGTCGGCGATGTCGTCGGGGCGAGCAGGCGCACACCCGTGCAGGACTCGCTGAAGTACGCCCGCCGGCTGGGGCCGATCTTCCGGCGGAACGCGTTCGGCAAGGAGTTCGTGTTCACGTGGGGCGCGGAGCTGGTGGCGGATCTGGCCGACGAGTCGCGGTTCGCCAAGCACGTGGGGCTGGGGGTCGCCAATCTGCGGCCGGTCGCGGGCGACGGGCTGTTCACCGCGTACAACCACGAGCCCAACTGGCAGCTGGCGCACGACGTGCTGGCCCCCGGGTTCAGCCGGGAGGCCATGGCCGGCTACCACCCGATGATGCTGGCCGTGGCGGAGCGGCTGACGGAGCACTGGGACCGCGCGGCGGCCGGGGGCCGGCCGGTGGACGTTCCCGGGGACATGACCAGGCTGACGCTGGAGACGATCGCGCGGACCGGGTTCGGGCACGACTTCGGCTCCTTCGAGCGGTCCCGTCCGCACCCGTTCGTCACGGCGATGGTCGGCACCCTCAGCCACGCCCAGCGGCTGAACAACGTGCCGCCGCCGCTGGCCCCGCTGCTGCTGCGCCGGGCGAACCGGCGCAACGCGGCGGACATCGCGCGGCTGGAGCACATCGTCGACGAGGTGGTCCGCCGCCGGCGCGCGGACGGCCACGCGGAGGGCGACCTGCTGGACCGGATGCTGGAGACGGCGCACCCGCAAACCGGGGAGCGGCTGTCGTCGGAGAACGTCCGCCGGCAGGTCATCACCTTCCTGGTCGCCGGGCACGAGACCACCTCGGGCGCACTGTCCTTCGCCCTGCACCACCTGTCCCTCCACCCGGACGTGGCGGACCGCGCCCGCGCCGAGGTGGACCGCGTCTGGGGCGACGCGCCGGAACCCGGCTACGAGCAGGTGGCCAAGCTGCGGTACGTCCGCCGGGTGCTCGACGAGTCGCTGCGGCTGTGGCCGACCGCGCCGGCCTTCGCCCGGGAGGCCAGGGAGGACACGGTGCTGGGCGGGTCGCATCCGATGCGGCGTGGCGCGTGGACGCTGGTGCTCACCCCGATGCTGCACCGGGATCCCGGGGTGTGGGGCGCGGACGCGGAGCGGTTCGACCCGGAGCGGTTCGACGCGGGGGCGGTGCGGGCTCGTCCGCCGCACGTGTTCAAGCCGTTCGGGACGGGGGCGCGGGCCTGCATCGGGCGGCAGTTCGCGCTGCACGAGGCGGTGCTGGTGCTGGGGCTGCTGCTGCGCCGGTACGAGCTGCGCGCCGATCCGGCCTACCGCCTGCGGGTGACCGAGCGGCTGACGTTGATGCCGGAGGGGTTGCGACTGTGGCCGGAACGCCGCACCCCGGCGCGGGTCCAGGCGGGGCCCGAGCCCGCCTGAGGCACGTCGGGGCGGGGCGGGTCGCGGCCCGGCGCTCGCGTGGTGCCGGCGCACCCGCCCTTCCCCTACGTGCTCATCTGGGGAACAGCTCGAAGGCGACCGCCGGGCGGTTCCCGAACCGCTTCCCGGTCTCCTCGGCGAACCCGGTCAGCAGCGTGCGCGCGTACGTCTCCGGAGCCTCGTCGGTGAGCGCCTCGATGTAGGTGCGGTGCTCCAGCAGGGAGCGCACCGCCCGCTCCAGTCCGGCGGTCGCGTCCACGGCGTGGGTGGGCGCGTTGCTGCCGGCGACCGCCACCCAGCGCACGCCGTCCCAGGGCTCGAGTCCCTGCTCGGTCAGCTCGGGGAAGATCCAGCGGTTGCCGGCGTCCCCGGCCGCGTCGAGTGCGGCCCGGCCGACGGCCACGTGATCGGGGGTGTTCCAGGCGGTGCCGCCCCAGGTGTCCCGGTGGTTCAGGGTGATCACCAGCTCGGGCCGGTACCGGCGGACGGCCGCGGCGATGTCCCGGCGCAGGGCCGGACCGTACTCGACCACGCCGTCCGCGTGGTCGAGGAAGGCGACCTCCGACACGCCCACGACGGCCGCGCTCGCCCGCTGCTCGCGCTCCCGGAGCGGTCCGCACTTCGCCGGTTCCACGGTGTCGATGCCCGCCTCGCCGCGGGTCGCCAGGACGTAGGAGACCTCGCGGCCGGCGTCGGTCCAGGCGGCGATCGCCGCCGCGCACCCGTACTCGAGGTCGTCCGGGTGGGCCACCACGGCCAGGGCGCGCTGCCAGTCGTCGGGCATGGGCTCAAGTTGACTGATCGTCGGCTCGGTCATGTCCGGCAGACTAGCCCCCGGCACCGACAGCGCACGGGAGCGCGCGGTCAGGCCTCGTCGCGGGCGAGGGCGAGCAGCCGGTCCAGGACGCGGGGACCGCCGGCCCGGACGCCGTCGTGCTCGAACTCGTCGGTGACCCAGGTGCGCAGGCCGCGGATCGCGCGGGCGGTCCGCAGGGAGTGGGCGGTGTCGACGTACATGTCGTCGTGGTAGACGGCCGCCGCGACCGGGACCTCGTTGACGGCGAGGCGCGCCGCGTCGTACAGGGGCGTCCAGTCGGTGCGCGCGGCGATCAGTGCGGCGGTCTCGCGCAGCGGGCGCAGCGCGGGGTCGCAGTCGAACATCCACGGGTGGACGGTCTCGCCGGTGAACAGCAGCGGCTCGTCACCGGCGAGCGCCTTGGCCGCGTCGAACCGCGGGAACTCGGCCCGCACCCGTTCGGCGGACCAGGCGGTGGGCCGGGCGTCCTGGGCGTAGATCGCCTCGTGCACCAGCGCGTACAGCGGGTGTCCGGCGTACGACAGCAGCCCCTGCGCCTGTTCCTGGAAGGCGTCGGAGAGTTCGGGGCCGCCCGGGGTGCGGACGAAGGCGTCCTCCAGGAGGAAGTGCAGCCGGTGGCTGCCGTCGCTGCCGCCCAGCATGATGCCGAGCGACTGGAACGCCTCGACGGTGAACCGGTAGCCGTTGGGCAGGACGACCTCGCGGGTGAGGAGGTGGTCGGCGATGCGGCGGGCGCGTTCGACGTCCTGCGGATAGCGGGCGTAGTGGGCGGCGACCTTGCGCTCGACGCGCGGATAGGCGGCCCGGTAGACGTCGTCGGCGTGGGCGTCGAGGGAGGGCAGCCCACCGGTGATCAGCGCGGTGTCCAGGCCCTCGGGGGCCAGGGACAGGTAGGCGACGGCGCAGAAGCCGCCGAAGCTCTGGCCGAGCACGGTCCAGGGGGCGCCGCCGGTCACCTCGGGGCGGATCGCCTCGCAGTCCCGCACGATCGAGTCGGCGCGGAAGCGGGTGAGGTGGTCGGCCTGCGCGGCGGGGCCGCCGCGCAGCGGGAGCGTCTGCCGGTTGGCGGGGGTGGAGTGGCCGGTGCCGCGCTGGTCGAGGAGGAGGACGCGGTACTCCTGAAGGGCACGGCCGAGCCAGGCCTCCTTCCCGACGAAACGGTTCGCCCCGAAGCCGGGCCCGCCCTGGAGGTAGAGCAGCCAGGGCAGGTCCTGGCCGGCCTTGTCGCTCGCGACGACCTCCCGCGCGTACAGCTCGATCGTCTCCCCCGACGGGTCGTCGTGGTCGAGGGGCACGGTGAAGCGGCGGTCGGTGAGGACCACGCCGGGCTGGCGGTAGCTGACGGACAAGAGGGCTCCCGGGACGAACGGATCGGCGGACCGGGACCCAGTCCAGCACATCTCCGTCCGGCCGACGATCCGGGGATCACGCGGTGCCTGCCGACGTCCGTCAGCGGGCCGCCAGGCTGGAGCGCCGGACCACCAGTTCCGGACTGAGGACGACCCGGCGGTGCTCGTGCGGCCCGGCCGCGTTCTCGCTCTCGGTCTCCTCCAGCAGCAGCTCGGCCGCCAGGGCGCCCATGGTGACCGCGGGCTGCCGCACCGAGGTGAGCGGTACGGCGGCCGCGGCGGCGAACTCGATGTCGTCGTAACCGACGATCGCGAGGTCGTCGGGGACGCCGACGCCGGCCGCGTACATCGCCTGGAGCACACCGAGGGCGAGCAGGTCGTTGGCGCAGAACACGGCGGTGGGGCGGTCGGCCAGTCCGAGGAGGCGGGCGCCCGCGTCGCGTCCGGCGGCGACGTCGAGCCGCTCGGTGGGCAGTTCGCGCAGGCGGTCGGGGCCGAGGCCGGCCTCGGCGAGGGCGTTCAGGGCGCCGGTGCGGCGGTCCCGGACCTGGCTCAGTCCGGGCGGACCGCAGACGTAGGCGATGGAGCGGTGCCCGGCGTCGACGAGGTGCCGCACGGCCAGCGCGCCGCCCGCCACGTCGTCCACGGAGACCGAGCACTCGGTGATGCCCTCGGCCACCCGGTCGACCAGCACGAAGGGGATGCCGTGCCGCCGGAACGCCTCGATGTTGCGGCCGGTGGCGTCCGCCGGGGTGAGCAGTACGCCCCGCACCCGCTGCTCGGCGAAGAGGGAGAGGTACTCGGCCTCCTCACCCGGGTTCTGGGCGCTGTTGCAGACCATCACGCCGAGCCCTGCCTCGCGCGCGGCGCGTTCGGCGCCCCGCCCCGCGTACACCAAGAAAAGGGTTCCCACTTGGAGGAACAACAGGCCCCATCTTAGGCGGCGTCCCGCGCGCACCGTACCGGGGGT
>NZ_JBEORT010000123.1:0-19335 GCF_040302425.1 Streptomyces sp. NPDC126497 | reverse complement strand
ACCGGGGCGGCGCCGGTGCCGGCGAGCACGGCGTGCGCCGTGGCCGTCGCGGCGGCCGGGGTGGCGGGCCGCCACGGCCCCGTGTCCGTCGGTCCGTGTCCGGAGGCGGTCGTGCGGCCGAGGGTCCTTCAGGTGCGTCGGCGCCGGTCCACCGCGTCCGGCGCCGTCCGGAGCGGTCCGGCGGGGACGGATCGAGTTCGCGCACCACCGTGTGGCCGCCACCGGGTGCCGGTTCCGGGTGCCGGTTCCGGTGCTGTGCCGGACGGAGCGCCGCAGGGCGTTCCGGGCGGCGCTCCCCACGAGGACGCCGGCCACCGGGGCGGCGACGAGGACGGGCAGCGGCGCCGCGAACGCCACCCGGGCCCCGGCCGGGCCGGTTCCGCGGCACGACGGGGTGCGCCGGCGGCGCCGTCACGGGCCCACGACGCCGTCGGCCGGAAGCCCGGCGGCGTCCGAGGCGACATCCCGTTCCCGCCCCGCCGGGCGGACGTCCGATTCCCTCCCCAGGGGCAGCCGGAAGAGGCCTCGGGGCCTCCGGCGAATCGGATGCGGACGGGCATGCCCGTGGGGCCGTCGTGCCGTACGGCGCCGACAGCCCCGGGCGGGCTCAGTACCCGCGGTACTGCTGACTGTTGTACGGGTCCTGGTAGGGAGCGGGAACCGGACGCGGAGCCGCGGGGCGCATCGCCTCGTAGCCGGCGGGCGGCGCCGGACGCGGCGGCTGCGGCTGCGGGCCGGGGTAGCCGCGCGGCGCGGTCGCCTGCTGCGGGATGTACGCCGCGGGCGCCTGCTGGAGCGGTGCGGGCTGCGCCGCCTGCGGGTAGCCGTAGCCGTAGGCGGGCTGGGAGGGGGCCGCCGGGAGGGCGGGCAACGCCGAGGGGAGGGCGGGCAGGTGACTGGCCGGCGCCTCGTACGCGGCGGGGACCCGGATCGGGGCGATCTGCGGGGTGCCCCGCTCGGCCACGAGGGAGTCGTAGATCGGGGTGTCCGGGAAGGCAGCGGAGGAGTAGCCGCCGCCATAAGTGGAGCGGGGGGAGGTCATGGCCATAAGTTAAGCCCACGATGTGCTGGTTGGGGAGACCGATAAGAGGGTTGTTTTCCGTGCCCGGCGTGACCGGGGACCCCCAATGTGGACGAACGCGTGAAAAACGGGCACTTCGGTAGGTGTGTTTCGTGTAAAGACCGAGCTCCGGACCGGTTACCGGCGGTTGGCCACCGGTTCCCCCTCCGTCCCCGTGGGCGTTCCCCGCGCGGAGGAATAGGTTGTGCCCACGAACACCGGCGGACGCCGGGCCCCGGCCCGGCGCGGCGACCCGTGATGGGGGCGGACATGTCAATGTCGAAGGGATCGAACACACCGGTGCCGGCCACGGCACTGCGGGTGGACGTGGGCCGGCGCTCCGGACCCGGCGTACCCGACACGGACGCCTCGGCCCTGCTGCTGGCCGGCGGGAAGGTCCGCTCCGACGACGACTTCGTCTTCTACAACCAGCCCGCCCACGCCTCGGGCGCCGTGCGGCACGAGGGCAAGCGGGACGCCGGGGGGCGGGTCACCGACACCCTGCTCGTCGACCTCGCGCGCGTGGAGCCCGGCATCGGGACGGTGATCCTGGCCGTCTCCTGCGACGGCGGCGCCTTCGGACAGGTCCCGGACCTGTACATCGAGGTCAGGGACGCCGCGGACGGCACCGTGGCGGCCCGCTTCGACAGCACGGGAGCGACCAGCGAGACGGCTTTCGTCCTCGGGGAGTTCTACCGGCGCCAGGGCGCCTGGAAGTTCCGCGCCGTCGGCCAGGGCTACAGCAGCGGACTCGAGGGACTCGCCACCGACTACGGCATCACGGTGGACGAACCGCAGCACACCCCCGCGGCGCCCGCCACCCCCGCGGCCCCCGTGCGGCCCGTCGCGCCTCCGGTCACCACGCCCCCTCCGGTCGCGCCGCCCCCGCCGCCCGCGCCCCCCGCACCGGTCCGGCTGACGAAGGTGACGCTCACCAAGGCGGCCCCCTCCGTCTCGCTGACCAAGCAGGGCGGCACCTCGGGCGCCCTGCAGGTGAACCTCAACTGGGAGGTCCGCAAGCAGTTCTCGGGCTGGGCCGGCAAGCTGGGCCGCCCGGTCGCCATGCACTCCGACCTCGACCTCGACCTGTGCGCCCTGTACGAACTCACCGACGGCCGCAAGGGCGTCGTCCAGGCCCTCGGCAACGCCTTCGGGGCACTGCACCAGCCCCCCTTCATCCACCTGGACGGCGACGACCGCACCGGTGCCGTGGCGAGCGGCGAGAACCTCACCGTCAACCTCGACCACAAGCACCTCTTCCGGCGCATCCTGATCTTCGTCACCGTCTACGAGGGCGCCCGCTCCTTCGCCGACCTGCACGCCACGGTCACCCTCCGGCCGCAGCACGGCGCACCGGTCGACTTCTCGCTCGACGAGTGCACCGTCCCCTCGACCGTGTGCGCGCTCGCCCTGATCACCAACACCGGCGGCGGCGAGCTCGTCGTCCGGCGCGAGGCCCGCTACCTGGTGCCCGAGCGCGGAGTGAGCCCGCAGCGCACCGTCGACCACGCCTACGGGTGGGGCATGAACTGGACCCCCGGCCGCAAGTGAGAGGTGGGGTGCCGCGCGGTCAGCCCTCGTCGGGCACGGCGTCCGGACGTGCGTAGGTGCGGCCCTTCCAGGCCGCACCGCGCCCCCGGTGGTGCCGCACCGCGGAGTCCACGGTCATCAGCAGGTACAGGAACGCGGTGAACGGCAACAGGGGAGCGAGCCACGGCGGCTGCCGGTAGTGACGGAGCATCGGGACGTACGTCCCCGACATCACCGCCCAGGCCGCCGCGCCCAGGACCGCCGCGGACCCGCTTCCCGTCACCGCGCCCGCCACCACCGCGACGGGCGGCACCAGGTACACCAGCGTCAGCCCGGCGACCGTACCGGCCAGCAGCAGCGGGCTGTGCCGCAGCTGCGCGTACGCACTCCGCGCCACCATCCGCCACAGATCCCGCAGCCGCGGATACGGACGCACGCTGTCCACCCGGTCCGCGAGCCCCAGCCACACCCGTCCACCGCTCCGCTTCACCGCGCGGGCGAGCGCCACGTCGTCGATGACGGCCCGCCGGATCGCGTCCGGGATCCGCGCCCGCTCGGCCGCCTCCACGCGCAGCAGCACACAGCCGCCCGCCGCGGCGGCCGTCCGGGTGCCCTCCCGCCCGATCCGGCGGAACGGGTACAGCTGCGCGAAGAAGTAGACGAACGCCGGCACGACCAGGCGTTCCCAGAGGCCCGCCACCCGCAGCCGGGCCATCTGCGACACGACGTCGTACCCTCCGGTACGGGCCGCCGCCACCAGCCGGCGCAGACTGTCCGGGGCATGGGCGATGTCGGCGTCCGTGAGCAGCAGGTACTCGGGATCACACGCGCGCGCCAGATCCATGCCGTGCCGCACCGCCCACAGCTTGCCGGTCCAGCCGGCGGGCGGCTCGCCCGGGGAGCCCACCGTGAGCGGCAGTCCGCCGTGCCGGTCCGCGAGCTCCCGCGCGAGCTCCCCTGTGCCGTCCGTGCTGCCGTCGTCGACGAGGACGACCTCGGCCCGGCCCGGATAGTCCTGGGCGAGCAGCGAGGGCAGGCTCGCGGGCAGCACCTCCGCCTCGTCCCGCGCGGGCACCACGACACACACCGGCGGCCACGCCCCCGGGTCGCGGGAGGGCGGC
This sequence comes from Streptomyces sp. NPDC126497, assembly GCF_040302425.1. Lineage (NCBI taxonomy): Bacteria > Bacillati > Actinomycetota > Actinomycetes > Kitasatosporales > Streptomycetaceae > Streptomyces > Streptomyces sp. NPDC126497. The sequence continues at coordinate 15,624 of NZ_JBEORT010000123.1, read as the reverse complement.
AGCCGCACATCCGTACGCCAGAAGAAGCCCTGGCAGAGCAGCAGCCACCACCAGGCGGCGAGTGATCCGGCGGCACTCCACACAACGGCGCTCACCTGCCGCAGTCTGCCCCACGGCGGGGGTCCGCAGCGGCTCATCGTCTATCGTGGCCGGGTGAAGATCGCGCTCATGGACTCCGGAATCGGTCTGCTGGCGGCCACCGCCGCGGTACGGCGCCTGCGGCCCGACGCCGATCTCGTCCTCTCCCTCGACCCCGACGGCATGCCCTGGGGTCCCAGGACACCGGAGGACCTCACCGAGCGCGCCGTCGCCGTCGCCGAGGCCGCGGCGGCGCACCGGCCCGACGCGCTGATCGTCGGCTGCAACACCGCCACGGTGCACGCCCTCACCGCGCTGCGCGCCCGCCTCGAACCCGGGCTGCCGGTCATCGGCACCGTCCCGGCGATCAAGCCGGCCGCGGCCGGCGGCGGCCCGCTGGCGATCTGGGCCACACCGGCCACGACCGGCAGCCCCTACCAGCGGAACCTGATCGAGGACTTCGCCGGCGGCGTCACCGTCACCGAGGTGCCGTGCTGGGGGCTGGCCGAGGCCGTGGAACGGGCGGACGAGACGGCGATCGACGCGGCCGTCGCCGCCGCCGCCGAGCTCACCCCGGACGACGTGACGACCGTCGTCCTGGGCTGCACCCACTACGAACTGGTCGCCGAGCGGATCCGGGCCGCCGTGCAGCGCCCCGGCCGCCCGCCGCTCGCCCTGCACGGATCCGCCGGGGCGGTGGCCGCCCAGGCCCTGCGCCGGCTCGGCGAGCCGCCCGCCCCCGGGGCGGCGGCGAGCGGCACCCTGACGGTGCTGCTGAGCGGACGCGAGGGCGCGCTCCCCGCGGCCGCCCTCACCTACGCGGAGGGCAGACTGCTGCGGCACGGCGCCGCCGCCCGGACGGCGCAGTGACACCGTGCCACGCGGTACCCGCCGAGCGGATTCTGGGTAACCTCAAAGTCATGAGGGACCACCGCCACGGCGAGCACGCCCCCTGCCCCGAGGTCTGGACCGGTCGCGCGACCAACCGCTACCAGTGGTTCCTTGCGCTGATCGGCGCCGCCTGCATGGCGCTCGGCATCGCGCTGGCCGTCGACTCCGCGTGGACGTCCGGCAGCGCGCCGCTGGCCATGGCCGTCGTCGGCTGCATCGCCGCCGGGCTGCTGGTGCTGTTCGGCACCCTCGCCTTCGTGCACGTCGCGCTGCGGGTCGACGAGGACCACCTGGAGGTGCGCTGCGGCCACATGGGCGTGCCCCGCCGCCGCATCCCGCTCTCGCACGTCGCGGGCGCGGACTTCGCCCCGCACGTCACCCCGCGCCACTGGGGCGGCTGGGGTTACCGGTGGCGGCCCGAGAAGGGCACGGCGGTCGTGGTGCGGCGCGGCGAGGGCATCGTCCTGCGCCTGTGGGACGGCCACACCTTCACGATCACCGTGGACGACGCGGAAGCGGCCGTCACCGCCATCCGCGACCGCCTCCGCCCCCACAAACCGGGCGCGACCCACTGACCGTCCCCGGTACCCGCGGCCGGCGGCACCGCGTCCCGCGCCCCGCCGGCCGTGCTGTCGGCCGCCGGGTCACGCGCCGTAGACTCCCGGAGTGACCGTCACCGCAACCCCCGTCGGCGAGTCGGACCCGATACCGCAGCAGACCGCGCCCCCGGCGTGGGGCGGGCGGCTCGTGCGCCTCCTCCCGGCCGCCGCAGCCGCGCCCTCGGGCCTGCTCCTCTACGTCAGCTTCCCGCCGCGCACCCTGTGGTGGCTGGCCCTGCCCGCCTTCGCCGTGTTCGGCTGGGTGCTGCGCGGCCGGAGCCGGAGGGCGGCGCTGGGCCTCGGCTACCTCTTCGGGCTCGGTTTCCTGCTGCCGCTGCTGGTGTGGACCGGTGTGGAGGTCGGGCCCGGTCCGTGGATCGCCCTCGTGGCGATCGAGGCGGTCTTCGTCGCGCTGGTCGGCGCGGGTGTCGCCGCGGTGTCGAAGCTCCCCGGATGGCCGGTGTGGGCGGCGGCGCTGTGGACCGCCGGCGAGGCGGTACGCGCCCGCGCGCCGTTCAGCGGCTTCCCCTGGGGCAAGGTCGCGTTCGGTCAGGCGGACGGCGTCTTCCTGCCGCTGGCCGCGCTCGGCGGGACCCCGGTGCTGGGCTTCGCCGTCGTGCTGTGCGGCTTCGGGCTGTGCGAGATCGTCCGGGCGGCCCTCCACGCCCGGCGCACCGGGACCCTGCGGCGGGCCGCCGCGGCCGTCGGCGCGCTGGGCGTCGTCGTACCGCTGCTGGCCGCCTTCGCCGCCCGGTCGCTGGTCGGCGACGAGCCCGAGGCCGGCACCGTGACCGTCGCCGTCATCCAGGGCAACGTGCCCCGCCTCGGCCTGGACTTCAACTCCCAGCGGCGCGCGGTCCTCGACCACCACGCGCGGGAGACACGGCGCCTGGCCGCCGACGTCGCGGCCGGCCGGGCCGAACAGCCCGACATCGTGCTGTGGCCCGAGAACTCCTCCGACATCGACCCCTTCGCCAACGACGACGCGCGCACCGTCATCGACGGGGCGGCCAAGGCCATCGACGCGCCCGTCTCGGTCGGCGGCGTGGTCGACAGGGACGGCAGGCTGCTCAACGAGCAGATCCTCTGGGACCCGGCGAAGGGCCCCGTGGACACCTACGACAAACGGCAGATCCAGCCGTTCGGCGAGTACCTCCCGCTGCGCCCGCTGGTGGGGGCGATCAACGAGGACTGGACGTCGATGGTCGGCCGGGACTTCAGCCGGGGCGACGAGCCGGGCGTCTTCACCATGGGCGGCGCCGGGGTCGGCCTGGTCACCTGCTACGAGGCCGCCTTCGACTGGGCGGTGCGCGACACGGTCACCGCCGGCGCCCAGCTGATCTCGGTGCCCAGCAACAACGCCACCTTCGGCCGCAGCGAGATGACCTACCAGCAGCTCGCCATGTCCCGGGTCCGCGCCGTGGAACACGGCCGCGCCGTCACCGTGCCGGTGACCAGCGGGGTCAGCGCGATCATCATGCCCGACGGGGAGGTCACGCAGAGGACCGGCATGTTCGTCGCCGACTCGCTGGTGCAGGAGGTGCCGCTGCGCACCTCGCAGACCCCCGCCACCCGCCTCGGCGTCCTCCCGGAGATCGCCCTCGTCCTGGTCGCCGCCGGCGGGCTGGGCCGGGCCGTCGCCGCCGGGGTGCGCGGGCGACGCGCCGGTGACGTGCGGTAGTACGCCCGCCGCACGCCCCCTGAACCGCGGGGGAGGGCCCCGACCGGCCGGTTAGGGTCGGGGCATGGCTACTCCTGACTTCATCCGCGCCCTGCGCGCCTCCGCCGGCCATCAGCTGCTCTGGCTCCCCGGAGTCACCGCGCTCGTCTTCGACGACGAGGGCAGGGTCCTGCTGAACCGCCGGACCGACACCCGCAAGTGGTCGGTGATCGGCGGCATCCCCGAGCCCGGGGAACAGCCCGCGGCCTGCGCCGTGCGGGAGGTCGAGGAGGAGACCGCGGTGCGCTGCGCCGTCGAGCGGGTCGTCCTGGTCCAGGCGCTGGACCCGGTGACGTACGACAACGGCGACGTCTGCCAGTACATGGACATCACCTTCCGCTGTCGCGCCCTCGGCGGCGAGGCACGGGTCAACGACGACGAGTCGCTGGAGGTCGGCTGGTTCGCCGTGGACGCGCTGCCGGAGCTGAACGAGTTCGCACACTTTCGGATCAAGCAGGCCATCTCCGACACACCTACATGGTTCGACCCCACTGGAACCGGCTGAACTATAGGGCCAGGCCATATGTGGTGCCGTCCAGGCGCTGCCTAGGGTCGGGACATGACCGTGCCCCGTGCCCTTCCGGCCCCCCACGCCACCCCGCTCGACCTCGGTGGCCGCACCGCCCTCGTCACCGGCGCCGCCGGCGGCATCGGCCGCGCCTGCGCGCTGCGGCTCGCGGCCGCCGGGGCCGAGGTCAGAGCCGTCGACCGGGACGCCTCGGGACTGGAGGAACTCGCCGAGGCGGCCCGGGACCTCGAGGGCGCCGTCGAACCGCACGTCCTCGACCTCACCGACCTGGACGCCGCCGAACTCGTCGGCGCCGGCACCGACGTCCTGGTCAACAACGCCGGGCTGCAGCTGGTCCGCCCCCTCGAGGAGTTCCCGCCGGACGTCTTCCACACGGTGCTCACCGTGATGCTCGAGGCGCCTTTCCGGCTCATCCGGGGCGCCCTGCCCCATATGTACGGCCAGGGATGGGGGCGCATCGTCAATGTGTCCTCGGTCCATGGTCTGCGCGCCTCGGCCTATAAATCCGCCTATGTGGCCGCCAAACACGGTCTGGAAGGACTGTCCAAGACCACCGCCCTCGAAGGCGCGCCCCACGGCGTCACCTCCAACTGCGTGAACCCCGCCTATGTGCGCACCCCACTGGTCGAGAAGCAGATCGCCGACCAGGCGCGGGCCCACGGCATCCCCGAGGAACGCGTCGTCTCCGAAGTGCTGCTGCGGGACAGTGCCGTCCGGCGGCTCATCGAACCGGAGGAGGTCGCCGAGGCGGTGGCCTATCTGTGCGGTCCACAGGCGTCCTTCGTGACCGGCACCTCACTGGTGCTGGACGGCGGCTGGACCGCGCACTGAGGCATCGGCCGTCAGCGGCCGGCCGTCGGCCGGCGGAGTTCTCCACAGGCCTGACGAGGCGGCCGGGGGATGAGGAATCCTGTGAGCATGTCCCATGATCACGCGCAGCCCGCCGAGCGTCCCGCCCCCGCCGGCTCCGCGGCCGGCGGCGCCGAGACGCCGTTCCTGGAGCTGCTGGCCCGCGGCGCCTCCGCCGAGGCGTACGAGCGGCCGGTACTGCTCGCCCGCGCCGAGGGGCTGCCCCCCGGGCGGATCGCCGCCCTCCAGCAGGCCAGGGCGCTCGCCCTGCGGGTACGCGCGGAGCTGGAGGGACGCCGCCGCCGGGAGGCCGAGCTGTCCGCCCTCTTCGAGACCGCCCACGACCTCGCCGGACTGCGCGACCTGGACGCCGTGCTCCGGGCGATCGTGCAGCGCGCCCGCTCCCTGCTCGGCACGGACGTGGCCTACCTCAGCCTCAACGACCCGGCCAGGGGCGACACCTACATGCGGGTCACCGAGGGCTCGGTCGCCGCCCGCTTCCAGCAACTGCGCCTCGGCATGGGGGAAGGACTCGGCGGCCTCGTCGCGCAGACCGCCCGCCCGTACGTCACCGACGACTACTTCCGCGACGAACGCTTCCGGCACACCCGCAGCATCGACACCGGAGTGCGCGACGAGGGCCTCGTCGCCATCCTCGGAGTGCCGCTGATGCTGGGGCGCCACGTCATCGGCGTCCTGTTCGCCGCGGACCGGCGGGCCCGGGTCTTCGGGCGGGAGCAGATCGCCCTGCTCGGTTCCTTCGCCGCCCTCGCCGCGGCCGCCATCGACACCGCCAACCTGCTCGCCGAGACCCGCTCGGCCCTCGCCGGCCTGGAACGCGCCAACGAGATCATCAAGGACCGCAGCGCGGTCATCGAACGCGCCTCGGACGTCCACGACCGGCTCGCCGAGCTGGTCCTGCGCGGCGGCGGGGTGCACGACGTGGCCGCCGCCGTCTCCCAGGTCCTGGACGGCACGGTCGAGTTCGCCGAGGCCGCCGCGGTCCCCGCCCAGGCCCTCGAATCCTCGCGCACGGAAGGCCACGCGGTCCGGCACCGGGACGACTGGATCGCCGCCGTGGCCGCCGGCGGCGAACTCCTCGGCGCGCTCGTGCTGCGCGGCCACCCCGGCCTCGACCCCGTCGACCAGCGCACGCTGGAACGCGCGGCCATGGTCACCTCACTGCTGCTGCTCGCCCGCCGCTCCGCCGCCGAGGCCGAACAGCGCGTCCGCGGCGAGCTGCTCGACGACCTGCTCGACGCCCGCGACCGGGACCCGCGCCTGCTGCGCGAGCGCGCGGCCCGGCTGCACGCCGACCTCGACGCCACCCACGCCGTGCTCGCCGCCCGGCTGGAGGGCTCCGCCGCCGACGCCGACGAAGAGGCCGACGCCCGCAGACGGCTGTGGGCCGCGGCCTCCCACCTCGCGGCCACCCGGCACGGCCTCGCCGCCGCCCGTGACGGCGGCACCGTCCTGCTGCTGCCCCTCGCCCCCGGCGACACCGCCACCGGTCTGGCCCGCCGCATCGCCCGGCACCTGGGCACGGCCGTCCACGAACCGGTCACCGTCGGCGCGTCCGCCCCGGTCGAAGGCCTCACCGTCCGCCCCGACACCGTGGCGTCCGCCTACGCGGAGGCCCGCCGCTGCCTCGACGCCCTGCGCCTCCTCGGCCGCCCCGGTGAGGGCTCCGCAGCCGAGGACTTCGGCTTCCTGGGACTGCTGCTGGCCGGCGAGCGGGACATCGCCGGCTTCGTCGAACGCACCATCGGCCAGGTCGTGGCGTACGACGGACGACGCGGGACCGAACTGCTGCGTACCCTGGACGCCTACTTCGCCTGCGGCATGAGCCCCGCCCGCACCAAGGACGAGCTGCACGTCCACGTCAACACGGTCGCCCAGCGTCTGGAACGCGTCGGCCGCCTCCTCGGCGACGACTGGCAGAGCCCCGCCCGGGCCCTGGAGATCCAGCTCGCCCTGCGCCTGCACCGCCTGTCGGCGGGCGCCCCGTCCCCCGCACGGCGCTGACCCCCGCACACGCGGGGCGTGCGGGGGACGGCCGCCGCACCCGGTCAGGGAACGCGGGCGTCCCGGGCGGCCGGGGCCTTCCCGGCGTTCCCCGCCGTCCCGCCCGACGGGGCCACCTCCGCCAGATCGCGGTGGCGGGTCTCCTTGGCCGCCGCCACGGCGACGACCGTCAGCAGGCTCGCCGCGATGACGTACAGCGCGATCGGGGTGGAGCTGCCATGGTCCGAGAGCAGCGCGGTGGCGATCAGCGGCGCCGGAGCGCCCGCCGCCACAGAGGCGAACTGGGCGCCGATGGACGCACCCGAGTAGCGCATCCGGGTCGCGAACATCTCGGAGAAGAAGGCGGCCTGCGGCGCGTACATCGCCCCGTGCAGCACCAGGCCCACGGTCACCGCCAGCAGCAGGCTGCCGAAACCGCCGGTGTCGATGAGGGCGAAGAACGGGAACATCCACAGCCCCACGCCGGCCGCGCCGGCCAGATACACCGGACGCCGGCCGAACCGGTCCGACAACGCGCCCCAGGCCGGGATGACGGCGAAGTGGACCGCCGAGGCGATGAGCACGGCGTTGAGCGCGGTCTGCTTCGAGACCCCGGCGGAGGTGGTCGCGTACACGAGGATGAACGCGGTGATCACGTAGTAGCTGATGTTCTCCGCCATCCGCGCCCCCATCGCCACCAGCACGTCGCGCCAGTGGTGCCGCAGGACCGCCACGACCGGCATCCGCTCCGTGCCGGCGTCCGCCTCGCGGGCCTCGGCCCGCTCCAGGGCCTGCTTGAACACCGGCGACTCGTCGACGGAGAGACGAATCCACAGACCGACGATCACCAGCACTCCGGAGAGCAGGAACGGGATCCGCCAGCCCCAGGCCTCGAACGCCGCGTCCGACAGCACCGCGGTCAGCAGCGACAGCACACCGGTCGCCAGCAGCTGCCCCGCCGGCGCACCGGTCTGCGGCCAGGAGGCCCAGAAGCCGCGCCGCCGCGCGTCCCCGTGCTCGGAGACCAGCAGCACGGCACCGCCCCACTCACCGCCCAGCGCGAACCCCTGGACCAGCCGCAGCACCGTGAGCAGCACGGGCGCGGCACTGCCGACGGTCGCGTGCGTGGGCAGCAGCCCGATCGCGAACGTCGCCCCGCCCATCAACAGCAGGCTCAGCACCAGCAGCCTCTTGCGTCCGAGCCGGTCCCCGTAGTGCCCGAAGACCAGCGCCCCCAGCGGCCGCGCGGCGAACCCGACGGCGTAGGTCAGGAACGACAGCAGCGTGCCGACGAGCGGGTCGGAGTCCGGGAAGAACAGCTTGTTGAAGACGAGCGCGGCGGCGGAGCCGTAGAGGAAGAAGTCGTACCACTCGATGGTGGTGCCGATGAGGGACGCGGCGACGATGCGCTTGAGGTTGTTCGGGGCTGGTGGAGCGGTTGCGGGCGACGACATCGGCACCACTTCCTGGGGTGTGACGGGGACGTTTGCGTGTTGCCACACCGTAGGAATCCGCAGGTCAGGCGCACATGTGGCGGGGCTACATAGTTCGGGGGTTGACTATGGTGTGGCCACCATGCCAGTTCAGGAAAAGGCCTCTCAAGGGATCGGTGATGGTCAAAACGAGTGCCCTCCGGGACGCGTGGTTCAGGGTGATCTGACGACGCGGTGCTGACTCCCGTGCTGGTCGGCGTTGGTTTCGTGGACGTGGCGGATCTGGGCGGCCGTCATGTCCTCGGGGCGGTCACTTCGCCGGGGATCCCGGCGTTGTTGACGAGAATGTCCAGGTGGCCCGCCCACGCGCGCAGCGTCTCGACCGCCGCGCCGACCGACGCGTCGTCGGTCACGTCCAGCTGGACGAAGCCGGCGCCGAGCCGGTCGGCGGCCTTGCGTCCGTTCCCGGCGTCCGGGCTCCGATCCAGACCGTCCGGCCCGCCCGGACGAGTCGGTGGGCGATCTGGCGGCCGAGGCCCCTGTTGCCGCCGTTGATCAATGTGGTGGCCACGTCGTGTCTCTCCTGTGCGTGTCGTCGGAGCGGGTGCTCCCGGAAAGCGGTCACCGGGAGCACCCGAGGGATTGGTTCGCGGCGGTACGCTCCGTCGGCGTCGGCGTCGGCGTCGGCGTCGGCGTCGGCGTCGGCGGGCGTCCTGCTCTAGTGGGCGGGGCGGAACGGACGCAGCAGGCGGATGCCGTCCTCGATGGATCCGTCGATCAGTTCGAGCATCTGCGGGACGAGTTCCCGCATCCGGGGCGCGGCGAGGTGTGCGTCGAGGTGGGCGCGTGTCTCCCAGCGTTCGTAGATGACGAACTCGCCGGGTCGGCCCTCGACTTCGTGGGACTCGTAGTCGATGTTGCCGGGGTCGTTGCGCGAGGGGGTGACGGCGGCGGTGATGAACGCCTTGAGGTCGTCCTCCCTGCCCGCCTTCGCCTTCGCGTCCCAGACGACGGTCACGTAGCCGGTGGGTGTTGCGGTCATGGTGATTCCTTTCCGTTCCGTGTTGTGTTCCGTGCTGACGGGCTGTGTGCGGTACCGGGCCGGTGTCAGCTCCTGATGAACTCGAGGAGGTCGGCGTTGACGGTGTCGGCATTGACGGTGCACATGCCGTGCGACAGGCCCGGGTAGACCTTCAGGTCCGCGTTCTTGACCAACGTGACCGCCGACCGGGCGGAGTTGGCGATCGGGACGATCTGGTCGTCGTCGCCGTGCAGGAGGAGCGTGGGCACGTCGATCGCCCGGAGGTCGTCGGTGAAGTCCGTCTCCGAGAACGCTCCGATCCCTTCGTGGTGCGCCTGCGCGCTGCCGGCCACCCCCTGACGCCACCAGTTCTGGATGACGCCCTGGGAGACGTCCGCGCCCGGACGGTTGAACCCGTAGAACGGCCCGGAGGCGATGTCGAGGTAGAACTGGGAGCGGTCGGTGGCCACGCCCTCGCGGAAGCCGTCGAAGACCTCCACCGGCAACCCCGCGGGGTTGGATCTCGTTCGGACCATGAGCGGCGGGACCGCTGCGATGAGGACGGCCTTGGCAACCCGGCCGGCACCGTGCCTGGCGACGTACCGGGCGACCTCTCCGCCACCGGCGCAGTGGCCGACGTGGACGACGTCGCGCAGACCGAGGTGCGCCACCACGGCGGCGGCGTCCGCCGCGTAGCGGTCCATGTCGTGCCCGTGGCCGACCTGGGCGGAGCGCCCGTGCCCGCGGCGGTCGTGGGCGACGACGCGGTAGCCCCGCCGGACGAGGAACAGCAGCTGGGCGTCCCAGTCGTCCGAGCTCAGCGGCCAGCCGTGGTGGAACATGACCGGCCGGCCCGAGCCCCAGTCCTTGTAGAAGATCTCGACTCCGTCGCCGGTGGTGACGAACGGCATGGTCCGCTCCTCGTGGTCTCGCCCGGTTACCGGGGGGATTCGATGTCTCCACGAGAATGGCTCGGCCACCGTGCCGACAGCCTCCGTCAGCTGACTGACATCCGGCCGACGGCTCGCCTACGTCAGTACCGGGGCAGTGCTGGGACCCGACCGGTAGCTCTCACAGCCGGGTGGCCGGAGGCTCGGGAGGCAGCGCCTCCAGAGCGTCGCGGAGCCCGGCCCGCGACGTGATCCCCAGCTTCGGGAACACGCGGTAGAGATGCGACGACACGGTCCGCGGCGAAAGGAACAGACGCGACGCGATCTGCGGGTTCGACAGCCCCGTCGCCGCCAGCCTGGCGACCTCCAGCTCCTGCGGGGTGAGGGTCTCACCAGCCTTGTTCCGGCCGGTCCGCGTCATCCCGGTGGCGCGGAGCTCCGTCGCGGCCCGGGCCTCCCACGAACGGGCCCCGAGCTCCTCGAAGTGGCCGCGGGCGGCGGCCAGCTGCACCCGGGCCTCGCGGTTGAGCCCCTGACGGCGCAGCCTCTCGCCGTACGCCAGACGAGCACGGCCGACCTCGAAGGGCCACTGCTCGACGCCCGGCAGTCCGAGCGCCTCCTCGAAGCACCGGACCATGTCCTCGGCAGCCGATGTCATCGCCGTGACCGTGGCCGTGCTCAGCGCGAACCGCGACGAGAGGTGACCGACACCGGCGTCGCGCAGCGCGTCCGCGTGCCGTCGTGCCTCCGCGTGCCGCCCGGAGCGCACGGCCGCCTCGACGAGGTCCGGCGCGGACCACACGGCCTCGGGGTTGAACGGCGGCAGCACACCCGGGGCGCAGATCGCCGAGGCGTGCCGGAACGCCGTCTCGAAGTCGGCGGCGCCGAGGGCCACCCGGGCCGCCGCCTGGTGGGCGCAGTTCTCCAGCCGCCGCAGGCCCCTGGGACCCGACCACCCCCAGATGTCCTCGCAGTGCTCCCGGCACGCGTCGAGGGCGCCGCGCTGGGCCGCGGCCATCGCAGCGACGTAGTGCCCCACCTGGGCGAACAGGTGGTACCCCGTCTCCTCGGACAGTGCGATGAGCTCGTCCGCGGCGCCGGCCGACGCCTGCCACCGGCCGGCGTGCAAGTCGTCCAGGGCGACGAACATCAGGGCCGGCATGCTCGACCCCACCGCGCCGCCGTCGCGTATGACCCGGGACACGGCCTCGCGACAGCCCGGAAGCCGGTCGAGGTACGAGGCGGTCAGGGCGGTGCGGATGACCACGTCGGCGTCACTCTGGTCCCTCAGCCGCGCGATCTCCTCGTCCAGGCGGCGCAGCATGCCGTCGGTGACGGAGCCGAGGTCGTGGTGGACGCGCCCCAGTGACGCCGCGGCGGCGGGCGCCGCCTCGGGGAACCGGGCGAGCACGTCGGCCAGAGGCTGCCAGTGCTCGGGCCGGCCCGAGTACTGGCTGGCGAGGGTGAGGGTGAACAGCGCGGTCTCCAGCTCCTCGTGAGGCGGTCCGGGCATCACCCGGGCCTGCTCGACCGCCTCCATCAGGAGTGCATGGGCCGTATCGGCGTCGCCTTCCGTGACGAGCACCAGGAAACCGGCCGTCGCGGCCGCCGAGAGCGACCGGGCCGCGGGATTGCCCTCGACCTCACGCATGATCTCGTGGCTGACCTCCAGATGGCCTGCGACCCAGGCGGCGGCATAGGCGGCCTGCGACAGGCGGCGCCTGCGGTCCGCGCGGTCGGGGCTCAGCTCGGCCGCGCGCCGCAATCTCGCTATCGCGCCGTCGGCGTCACCGCGCCGCAGGCTGCTCCGGGCCGCCGACTCCACGACGGCGGCGACCGCCTCGTCGGGCGCCGTCGTGGCTCTGGCGAGGTGATCACCGCGCCGCTCGGGCTGGTCGGCCAGCGCGTCGGCCAGCCGGCGGTGGGCGCCGCGCCGCTGTTCACCGGTGGAACCGTCGACCACCGCGGACCTGACCAGCGGATGCCTGAAGCGCACCGCGCGGCCGTTCTCCGTGACCATGACCAGGTGGTCGCGCTCCGCGGGAGCGAGTTCCTCGAGGCTGCCCGGCCCGCCGGCCGCCTCGAGGACGCCGATGTCGCCGGAGCCCTCAAGAGCCGCGAGCAGCAGTACCTCACGCGTTCTGTGCGGCAGTCGTCCGACGCGGGCGCCGTACAGAGCGCGCACGTCGCGCCCCGGGCCGCTCGCCCACCCCGGCCCTTGGCCGTGTCGGTCGCCGGACATCCCGGTGGACCCGGCGAACTCGAGCAGCGCCAGGGGATTTCCCTGCGCCTCGTGGGCCACGGTCGAAAGAACCCGGCGGGGAAGGTGAACAAAGCGTCGGGACAGCAGCCGCAGGGCGTCCGCGTCACCCAGCGGCGCGACCTCGAGCTCCGGCAGACCGGTGGACCGGAAGGATTCGCCGGACTCCGCCCGCTGCGCTCCGAGCAGCCCGATGCGGCGGCCCCCCAGTCTTCTGGCGACGAAACCCACCGCGGCCCGGCTCGCCTGGTCGACGACATGAAGGTCATCGACCACGAGGAGCAACGGCCGCTCCTTCGCGGCCTCGTCGAACAGGGACAGTGCCGCGTTCAGGACGGCGATCCGGCTCGGCGCGGGACCGGCGCCGAGACCGAGGGCGACCTCGAGGGCCTCCCGCATGGGACGCGGCAGACGACCGAGCTCGTCCGGCAGCGAACCGACGAGCTGATGGAGCCCCGCGAAGCTGATGTCCGTCTCGTACTCGACACCGCTCCCGCGGACGACCCGCACTCCCTTCGCCACCGCCAGCTCGGCGGTCGCGTCCAGGAGTGCCGTCTTCCCCACGCCCGGATCACCGGTGAGCAGCAGAACAGCTCCGTCCGTCCCGGCCATGTCCAGGAACGCCGCAAGCTCGGCGAGCTCGCCCTCCCGGCCGACCAGCCCGGTCGGTCCGACGCCCGTGCCTGTTCCTGACTTCGCCCACATCCGCCGCGTCCCTCGTCCAGCCTCGCGAAGCAGTCGAAACACTAGCCACGCACCTGACCAGGAAGTATCACACCCACCGGCAAACGGAGCCTGAAGCCATCTGCTTCGCCGACACCCACAGCCCCCGAACGAAGATCATGCAGAACGCCCGTCGGGCGCTGCAGCCCCACCGCAACGACAGCACCAAGGGCAGTCGGCCTTCCCGGGGAGCCCTTCGAGTTGGCTGACGTCGAGCAGGTGCACCGGGCGCACGGCACGGGCGCCGTCGTACGCCGTGCCGGCCAGGTTCCCGCGGTAGCGAGGGTTCCCTCACAGAACTGGCACCGCGACGCCGCCTTCCTCGCCCCTGCCGCGCTCCGGGCTCGCCCCGAGCGCCGTCAGCGTCACCCCGGCCGCCACCGCCAGCGCCGCCACCAGCCCCGCCGCGAGCACCGCCCAGTGACCCAGGAACGTACAGACGACCACCAGCAGCGCCGTGGCCGGCAGCACCGACTGCTGGGCGATCCCCACCTTGTGGAAGCGCGAGTGCAGCGCCCACACCGTGAGCAGGAACAGCGCTGTCGGCAGCGTCACCGCCGCCGACGCCGACAGCGTCGAAAGGTGCTTCCTGCCCACCGCCTGCTCCACCGCCACCTCCAGGCCGGCCCCGATCGCGGCACCCGAGACGAAGATCAGGTAATGGCCGTAGCCCCAGAGGAAGGACTGCCGGTCGGAGCGGAGGTGCCCATGGGCGGGGACCGCGAAGTACACCCACCAGGCGGCGAAGATGATCAGCAGTCCGCCGGCGGCGATGGGCAGCAACTCACCCAGGGCCTCGTGCTCGTCGATCCCCGACTTCACGGCGACGGTGGCCGCCGCGATGGTCTCGCCGAGCACGATGAGCGTGAGCAGTCCGTACCGTTCGGCGATGTGGTGGGGGTGCCACGGCGTGGGGTGGGCCCGCTCCGCATACAGCGGTACGGCCATCTCCAGCGGCGCCATCACCAGGAAGACCCACGGGCGGCCGGCCTCCGGCAGGACCAGCAGCCCCAGCCAGCCGATCTGGCACAGCCCGATGGCGTACCGCAGCGCCATCGTCCGCTCGGGGCCCCGGCTCGACCGCGCCACGCGCAGCCACTGCGCCGTCATGGCGAGCCGCATGATCACATAGCCCAGGACGACGACCAGGTACACGTGTTCCTCGAACGCCTGGGAGACGCCTGCCGTCAGGACGAGCACGCCGGCTATCTGGATCAGCGTGACGATCCGGTACAGCACGTCGTCGTTGTGGTAAGCCGAGGCGAACCACGTGAAGTTCATCCACGCCCACCAGATGGCGAAGAAGATCATCAAGTAGTTGAGGATCCCCTCGCCCGTGTGTCCCTCGACCACGGCGTGCACCAACTGGGCGCCTGCCTGGGCTATGGCCACGATGAAGCACAGGTCGAAGAAGAGCTCCAGTGAGGAGACGCCGCGGTGGCTCTCGTCGCGGCCTCGCGCCGTGAGCCTGCGCAGTGGTCTGTGGTGTGCGGGCGCCGCGGAGCACACCGGCGGCGGAGCCGGGCTGCCTGTCATTTGGTGAGCCAAGCTCCGAAGTGCCGCTGCAGTCGGGGATTGATCTGCCAGACCATCGCTGCCGCCGCCGCCGGGACGAGTACAGCGAGTCGCACCGGCAGGTACAGACCCTCCAGGACAGGGTTCGTGGCCAGGCCCAGCAGGACGATGGTGGGGTAGATACCGCACACGGTGAGGAGCCACAGCTTCCAACGCCGGGCGGCGGCCGGAACGGTGGGGTCGGGCCGGGGTTCGGCGTTCGCGAACGCGTTCCGGCTCTGCTTACGGAGCGTGTGCCGGATGTCTGTCACTGCCGGTGGGCTCGGCAGTCCAGGATCGTCGGCACCGTGGGCATGGGAAACAGGTCTCTCGTTCATGGACAACTCCACATCGACATGCTGTGTATCGTTTTGATTCCATCGGTTCCTGCACGGCCGAGGCGATGTCGGCGCTGTGTGACGGGCTGCCCGCGCGCAACAGCGGCAGCAGTCGCCGGGTGAGCAGCACAGGGCTCGGACGGTCCACCGCCGGCCGCTCCTGGTGTCCGTCCGCTGACATGCTTCGGCCGGTGCCGTTCCAGGTGAAGCCCACACCCGCGTTGTTGACCAGCGCGTCGGGGCGATCGCGCCGTGCCGCCACTTCGGTCGCGAGTCGCTGGGGCTCGGCCGGAGCGGACGGGTCGGCGATGTATTGCTCGACCCCGAAACGCTGCGCGATCGGCACCGGTCGCTGCGGGGCACGACCGTGCGGAAGCGACTGGTGCACGGCTTCCGCAAGCTCCTCCGCCGGAGCGAGACCAAGGCCGTTCGTCGCTCCGGTGACCAGAATCGACGCCTGGTGCGACCTTCCCGTGCAGGGGACGGCCCGGTGCCCGGGTGGGCGCCGGGCCAGGTCCTGGTCCGATCAGTGAGCGGACCGGGTGTGGTCCTGCTCCACGTACACCTTGAGGGCCTGGAACTCCTCGATCGCGCGCGGGCCGCACAGGTAGCCGTAACCGCTGCCCTTGACGCCGCCCTCCTCGAAGTCCTCGCTGATGGCTCCCCAGGTGTTGATCCATACGGTGCCGGTGCGGATGCGCCGGGCGATCCGGCGGGCCTTCATGGAGTCCGAGC
>NZ_JBEORT010000122.1:0-19952 GCF_040302425.1 Streptomyces sp. NPDC126497 | reverse complement strand
CGAAAACACCATCTGCACAAGCTTGTTGACGTCCTTCACGTGGAGGTCAACGACCCTCACGACTCTTCGTCACCACCGAATGTGAGACAGGGCCGATCGTTTGACAGACCTACCGGCGGCTCATGAACCGGCAGCTGACCGTGCAGGAGCCCCGCCCCCGCCTGGCCCGCGTGATGTGCCACGGCGGCCGGAGCCAGATCCGCAGGAGTACCGCGGGGGCCAGGGGGGCAGTTGGCCAGTCCGGGTCTCGTTCTCGATGCCGTCGCGATGTGGAACACCCGCTACTTGGACGCTGCTGTTGCCCAGCTCCGCGCCCGAGGGCCACGGCGTCAAGGACGAGGACGTCGCCCGGCTCTCCCCGCTCAAGGACAGGCACATCAACTTCCTGGGCCGCTACCTGTTCAGCATCAAGGCCAGCGGCCCGGCCAGGGCCTGCGCCCCTTCCGCGCCCCGAACGCTCCTGAGGACGACGAGGAAGAGGCCTGACAGTCTGGGCGTATGCGTGGGACGTCAGGCCGTTCGTTCACTGTTTGCTATCGGGCCCTGGGGCTGGGGGCGGGCGAGGTGCGCGGTCGTAGGCGCTCTCCCTGCGGCCCGAACATGATCAGGTATTCGACCGGGACGCCGGGGCCGGCGTTCGCGACCCCGTGGGGATTGCGGGTGTCGAACTCGACGACGTCCCCGGCACTCAGGACGAGGTCCTGGTCGCCGAGTGCGAGCCACAGCCGCCCGTACAGGACGCACAGCCATTCCCAGCCGTCGTGGGAGACCTGCCGGGGCCGCGCGGGCGGCTCCTGAACGGGGGGTAGGACGTGTTTGTGGGCGTGCAGGCCCCCGACGTACCGGGTCAGCGGCAGTACCGCCTTGTCGTCGCCGAAACGCTGGAGCGCGGAGGTGCGGGGCTCGGCGGCGGGGGCGGTGCCGGCCAGCTCGTCCAGGGAGACGCCGTACTCCTTCGCCAGCTGCAGCACCACTTCCAGGGTGGGCTTGCGCCGGCCGGTCTCGATCCGGGACAGCGTGCTCGGGGAGATGCCGGTCACGCGGCTGACGCCGGTGAGCGTGGAGCCGCGGTGTTCGCGCGCGGCCCGCAGCCGGGGGCCCATCGCCGCCAGCGTGGCGGCCACGTCGTCGCCTGTCACCCGCTCTGTCCCCTTCCGGACGTGTCACTTCACCATCCTGTCCTGCAAGTTTGCCAGAGTGGCAAGGGTAATCGCGGTGGACGGTCGCTGCGCCGCATGATCGATGCGTACCTGCTTTCACCCGCGAACCGAGGAGAAGCCCTCATGCAGCCCGAGTCGTCCGCCGCACTCCGCCACCGCACCGTCGAGGCCCCGGCCGGGCGCCTTCACCTGGTCGAGCAGGGCACCGGCCCGCTGGTCCTGCTCGTGCACGGCTTCCCCGAGTCCTGGTACTCCTGGCGTCGCCAGCTCCCGGTCCTCGCCGCGGCCGGCTACCGGGCGGTGGCGATCGACGTGCGCGGCTATGGCCGCTCCTCCAAGCCTGCGGAGACCGACGCCTACCGGATGCTGGATCTGGTGGAGGACAACGTCGCCGTCGTCCGTGCCCTCGGCGAGGAGAACGCGGTGGTCGTCGGCCACGACTGGGGCTCCAACATCGCCGCCGCCTCCGCCCTGCTCCGCCCCGAGGTCTTCCGGGCCGTCGCCCTGCTGAGCGTCCCGTACGCACCACCCGGCGGTCCCCGCCCCACCGACATCTTCGGCCAGATCGGCGGCCCCGAGCAGGAGTTCTACGTCTCCTACTTCCAGGAGCCCGGCCGCGCGGAGACGGAGATCGAGCCCGACGTGCGGGGCTGGCTCGCAGGCTTCTACGCAGCCCTGTCCGCCGACACCATGCCCGCCCAGGGCGAGCCCGACCCCCACTTCGTCGCCCACGGCGGCCGGCTGCGTGACCGTTTCCCCGCCGGCATCCTCCCGGCCTGGCTGACCGAGGAGGAACTCGACGTTTACGCTGGAGAGTTCGAGCGCACGGGTCTGACCGGTGCCCTCAACCGCTACCGCAACATGGACCGCGACTGGGAAGATCTCGCCCCCCACCGCGGCGCCCCGATCAAGCAGCCTTCCCTGTTCATCGGCGGCGCCCTGGACGCCTCCACCACCTGGATGTCCGACGCTATCGACGCCTTCCCCACCACCCTCCCCGGCCTGACCGCCTCCCACCTCGTAGAGGGCTGCGGCCACTGGATCCAGCAGGAACGCCCCGAGGAGGTCAACCGTCTGCTGACCGGCTGGCTCAACACCCTCACGGGCTGAACCGCCAGGCGCGGCCAGGGGCTTGGACACACGGAACGGTTCGGCCCGCGTACCCAAGCGCAGCGGCTACGGCCGGGTCCTGCGTGATTTTCACAAATGACCAGTTGCGAGAGTTCTGCGAACACCCCGGAGCGCTCCCGAATCCGCAGGTCGCCGTGCGCAGAACCCCTCGCAAAACCAGCATGCTGTGCGAGACGGTTCTGAACAGACTGCGCGGATGGACCTGACCGAAGGACCTGACTGGTGCGGAGGTCCTTCCTGGGCCTTGACGGCCCGGGCCCGACGGCACCTACCCCGCCGGGCCCGGCCCCGAGGCGCGGAGCTACACGCGGCTTCTGCAGCGCGCGTCCAGCTCGGCCGGACCTTGAGGATGGCGCCCGACTCCTGCCGCTCCCGACTTCGTGACGACGTGGTCGCCATACCAGTTGTGAACCACAGGTGGAGTTAACAGCGCGAAATGGTCCCAGATTTTCGGTCTGGGCTGGTCGGTGGCGTCCCGCCAGGTGGTGTAGCCGATCAAGTACGCGGAACGCACAGGTCAGCGCGCACATCGACGTGGCTCGGCGCCGCCATTGGCGCTGACGGCAGGTCAGCCGCACGCGAGGCGGGCGTCGCGTCCCCGCCGCCGGCCAACGCGCGGCTTACCGGAACGCGTCGAGCAAGGTCGCTTACACCACGTGGCGGGACACGACCGGCTGGTCCCACGGCGGTGGTTGAAGCGGCCCTTGTTCCGGCTTGAAGTGGCTCCGGGTTCCGGCCTTAGCAGGGCCAGCCAGCAACGTCACCGACCCGCCCACCGTCCAGACCACCCGCGGCGTACAACTCCACCTCCTCGACCTCCTTGACACCGACATCGGACAAACCCGCTGGCCACAGACCTGTGGCTGAGCGCTTCAGCCGGCCTGTGAGCGCGAGAGTCGGCCCCCTGGGGCAGGTGTACCGGCCGGGTACTGCGCGCGGGCAGACTCCGCACATGCAGCTCCCTGCCGAAGCCGTAGCCACCGCTGTGTTGCTGGAGGTCATAAGGATCTCCGAACTCCCAACAAAGCGGGGTGCCCCGTATCCCGGCAGGGCGGGCGCCCACTGGATCGGGAGCGAGGCAGCCGACGTCCTGGCCCTGATCGAGAGCTTGCCCGGCAGCGAGCAGCACCGCTGCGGCTTCTCACCGGGCTGGAGCGTCCGGGCGTACGCGGACACTCTCGACCTGGCGCTGTTCGAGGCGGCGTTCTGCTTCAACTGCCATGAAGTCCGCATGCATGGAACCGCCGTGCCACCCGCACTGGCCACGCAGTTCTTCGACGCGGGTGCCCCACAGGCGCACGCCCTCCTGGCCCTCTTCCGCGAGGCAGCGCCGTAGCCGGTCGGCCTCAGTCACAAGACCTGAAACGGTGACCCGCGAAGTCCGGGGCTAGGTGTTGCGCGGCCCGCAAGACCGTCTCCGTGTCCGCGTAGGTCACCGCGCCGTTTCGCCGTGGTCGGATCGCTGACATCCCCGTTGCGGCTGCTCTGCCCATGTCCCTCGGCTGGCGAAGGAGGAAGGGACGGGCGGGATGGACGGCGCGGCCACGGCCAGAGATCGGGGCGCACTCAGCCAATTGTGCGTCGGCCGGGGCCGCCTCGCCTCGCCGCCATCAGCCCGGCGGCGGGTGCCGGGACGCCAAGCGCGCCCCATACGGAAAGCGGGCATTGCTTGCAGTCTTGATCAGTGGTGGGCAGGGCGTTACCGTTGATCGCTACTTAGGGTTATGAGAGCGGTACTGCCTGTCCGTGTCGCGGTCTGGTGCTGGCTGGGGGTGTGGTGTCAGACGCCATCCGCTTATCGATCACGGGGTTGGTCTGGTCGAACAGGGTTCCTGATCGGGTGATCGCGCGCGAGTCAGCGCATGACAGCAGGGCCTCTCGGTAGCTCGGGGGTGCAAACCAAACCAAGCGCCAGGAGGCCCTGTTCCCGCAGCTTTCGCGCTCGCGTGCGTGGAGTCCGACCCGTCGTCCCCATCGTGTGACTGTCTCGCGCACAGGTTCGGCAACGCGGCGGACCGGCCGGAGCGCACTGCGTGCTACGCCTCCGACATGACGGAGGCCGAGTGGCAGGTCATCCGGGCGGTGCTGCCGGGGTCAGCTCACCTTGGCCTGCCCTAACTCGGATGGTGTCCCACCGAGTGGTGTAACAGCGATCACCTCTGCTGCCCCGGCCGCACCACGGTGCTGGTCGGCGGGGTGCCCGCAGGCGGCAAGATCGGCCCGTTACACCACCCTGCGGGACACGACCTCTTCCGGAGATTGTGACCTATGTCATCTCCATGAACCACATGCGCACGGGAACCGTCTTACGGCCAGATGTCCTCAAGAAGCGACAGCTAGGACGCGGCGACCATGACCGCGTTACCACGGGCAACAACGGGAAAGAGCACTCATGAAACTGACAGTCAAAGCCGCAGTAGTAGGAGCAGTCCTCGCCACCACCGCCGTACTGGCGCCTCCGGCAACCGCATCGACCGACCCCAAAGACGGGGCGGTGATCCGCTGCTCAGAAGGTAAATTCTGCCTCTTTGACGGCCACAACTTCACCGGCGACGTCCTGCAGCTCGACCGGAAGGAAACCTACTTCATCGGTTGGGAGTGGAACGATCGGGCCAGCTCGGTGTGGAACCGCACCAACGGTCAAGTCTGCATCCACACCGATTCCGACCTCCGCGGCTACTACTTCGACATTCCGGCGGGTGCGCAGCAGGAACTTCTGTTCCTCTACGACAACGCGGTGTCCTCCCTCGAGGTCGGTGGCTGCTCGGGGGCGTGAGACGACTGGTTGACCGAACCCGCCATCCACCCGCACTTCGAGAGAGGATAGCGGGATTTGGCCGAGTAGCATCCCGCATGGGGGTGCCGTGTGTCGGCGTACGGACTTTTCTGGCTCCGCCAAGATTTCCGTGATGCTGGGGTGTGCCACTGTGCGCCGGTGACGCTTCGTCACCCGTAGCGGCGTCGGAGCAGGGCCATGAGGATGACACGGTGGCGGAGCAGAGGGACACCTGCGCGGCCGGCCATGATCCGTTTCTGGAGTTTTAGATGCCATCTGCTTATCGATCACGGGGTTGGTCTGGTCGAACAGGGTTCCTGATCGGGTGATCGCGCGCGAGTCAGCGCATGACAGCAGGGCCTCTTGGTAGCTCGGGGGTGCAAACCAAACCAAGCGCCAGGAGGCCCTGTTGCCGCAGTCTTTCGCGCTCGCGTGCGTGGAGTCCGACCCGTCGTCCCCATCGTGTGACTGTCTCGCGCACAGGTTCGGCAACGCGGCGGACCGGCCGGAGCGCACTGCGTGCTACGCCTCCGACATGACGGAGGCCGAGTGGCAGGTCATCCGGGCGGTGCTGCCGGTTCCGGCCTGGCTGGAGGGCCGGGGCGGGCGGCCGGAGGGGTACTGCCACCGCGTGATACTCGACGCAGTGCGCTACGTGGTCGACAACGGCGTCAAGTGGGCCAACCTCCCCGCGGACTTCCCGCCATATCGGCGCGTGCATGCTTTCGCCCGCCGCTGGCAGGTCACGGGTCTGCTCGCCGAGCTCCACGACCGGCTGCGCGACAAGATCCTGTGCCGTTCAGAAACGCGTCGCTGCTGGTCAGGCTGCGTATCCGTACTCGTTGATAACGCCGCCGAGCACTCGGGTGCGGAGGAGTCGGCGCGCGGCCAGGTCGGTCGGGGGCGCTGGGTGCTTGTGGGCGAGGGGTGGAAGCTGTCCCCGGGCCTGGTGCGGGCGATGACGGTTGTAGTGCCGGGCGTAGGTGTCCAGGACCTGTCGGGCGTGGGCCTCGCTGCATATCAGCAGGTGGTCGAGGACCTCGCGCCGCAGGGTGCCGATGACCCGTTCGCAGTGCGCGTTCATCCGAGGAGCTCGCGGCGTAGTCCTCACGACCTCGATGTCGTCGGCCGCGAAGACTGCATCGAAGGACTCCGTGTACTTCGCGTCCCGGTCGCGGAGCAGGAAACGCAGCGAGTCGGCCCGCGCACCCAACTCGATGGCCAGGTTTCTTGCCTGCTGCACCGTCCGGGGCCCGGTGGGATGGGCGGTCACGCCGGCGATGTGCAGGCGGCGCGTGCCGTGCTCGAGGAAGACCAACGCGTACACCCGGCGCAGGTCGACGAGATCGATGTGCACGAAGTCGCAGGCGATGATGCCCTCGGCCTGCGCGGTCAGGAACTCACGCCATGTCGGCCCGCCGCGGCGCGGGGCGGGATCGATTCCGGCCGCCGTCAGGATCTCCCAGACCGTCGTGGCGCCGATCGAATGCCCCAGACGAACGAGTTCACCTTGGATTCGACGGCATCCCCACCGCGGATTCTCCCGGGCCAGCCGCAGCACCAACGCCTTCACCGCGCTCGCGGTCGGCGGCCTGCTCCGACGCTTGCTGTAGTCCCACTTGCGCACGATAAGTCTGCGGTGCCACGCCAGCACAGTTGCAGGCGTCACCGGGAAAACGCGCGCCCACCGACGTCGCGGGATCAGCGCAGACAACGCCACGAACCACAGCCGGTCCGCCGGCGCATACCGCACCGGTCCCTTGAGCTGCCTGCGCAGCACCGCGTTCTCATGCCGCAGCACCAGCAATTCAGCACCCTTTGCCGCACGTCGGCGTAGCAGCACCGCCGGGACCGACAGCAGCTTCCGCGCCACGTGATACACCAGTGAGACGAGCATCCGGACAGGGTTCCAGGAGCTCATAGTGGCGCGCCAGACCCACTCCGAACAACAGCGATGAATTTCCGAACGGCACAGGATCCTCCGCCTGGCCCGGCACTGGCCCTGGACCTTTCAGATCGCCGCCGCTCTCGAACGGCTCGCACTCCTGCCGAACCCTGGCTGACCTGCAGATTTCTCCACCTCCTACGACAGCGATGCGGCCTCCGGAGCAGTGGAAACCGGCGTCACCCCGAGACGACACTCGGGCCCTCGACCTGCCCGACCCTCAGCCCACGGCACGAAAACGGTCCACCGACTCCGTCGGCGGACCATCATGAAACTTCGAGGTTAGGAACGCCGGGCCGGGAACTTTGATCACATCGCGGGCGAATGCGGGTCCTCCCGGCCTTTATGGGGTCGGGAGGACCTGTCGGCGGGCTCGTGATGCTGCCGGTGTTCCATTTTGTCCGGTGCCGGTAAAATACCCCGCCTGCCGGCTAAAGGCGCACTCTGCTGATCCGCCAGGCGGCTGCGCCGGCGCCGTTCACGGCAGCGTCGACATCGAGCTTCAACTGATCCGGGGCATCGGATATCCTCAGATAGGAGACAGTCCCGTCGCATATCAGCGTTTCGCGCTTTTCAACCTTGGCGTATGTGACCACCATCTGCGCTTCTCCCCTGCCCATGCAAACGACGGCAAGCTGGTACGACTTTCCCTTGTCAAGGGAGGACCGTGCGTGGATTCCGTCGGCGAGATTCTCCGAGCCGGCTTCAACGAAATCAGCGTCGTCCACCGTGTCGTTGCTGACCGCTTCCAGCGCCTGTTCCTCCAGCTCGGGAGAACGGCTGGCAGCGCTGGCGGACGGAGTCGAGGCCGAAGCCGAAGGCCGCGGCTCCGGCTCACCGTCTGAACTCGAGCTGCAGCCGCTGAGCAGCAGGAGACCGAGGCCGCCTGCGAGGAGCGTCATCACGTGCCGGACCATGCCGTCCGTCACGTCGCGGTGTGCCACCAGCGCCATCCGGTCTCCTTCGTAGGTGTCTTGCCTGAACCCGACTTGATCTTCACCTTGCCACACCGGTCCGCGCTGGTCTTGTACTTGGTCCAGCTGATCTTGTACCCCCAGGAACCGTACTGCAGGTGCCCGTATCGTTTCGCGGGTATCACGTGCTCGTAGGTGTGGCCCGTCGTGATCCCGACTTCGGCCGCGATCTTCGCGCTCACCGTGACCTTCGCCTTGGCGATGACGGCGTCGAACTCGGCTTCGCCCGACGTGCCGATCTCTGCAGAGATCTTGCCGGCCTTCTCCACCTTGACGAGCATTTTGCCGCCGGGACCGTCCTTGAAGCTGGTTCCGTTCCACCACGACGGCACGTGAACCGCTTTCTTGCTGGTGATGGCGTACCAGGTCTTCATAGGATTGTCGCAGGCCATGGGGCCGATCTCGTCCTCTGCTCCCTCGCTGTTGACCGCCGAATCGGAAACCTCCGGCAGCGCATTCAGCTTGTTCTCCTCGGCGAGCTGGCTGGCACTCATCGCGGGAACAGGATGGAAGGTCGTCGAGATGTCCACAGAAGCAACGGTGGAGTCGGCTTCACTCTCTTCCGATAAGTCTCCGATGGCCGGCCCCCCTACCGCCCAATCGGAAGGGCTGGGTCCCTCAACCGACTCATCCGCGAAAGCGGGTCCGGAAAGCGCCGAAACGACGATGAACGCGGCCGCTGAGGTCATGGCCCGACGCGTCAGGGCTGTCTTTCTCATGACGATTCTCCCCTGTTTTTTGACACCCATGCGGGTGACGGAGAAGACACTACGGGGCGCGCATGAAAACCGAAGGGAAATACGATTACCTTGAGGGGACCTTGAGGTTGAGGCGCCTTTTTGTTCCTTTTGGTGCTTATTGAGCCTCTTTCATCCTGAATAGCTGCAGGTCAGCAGTGTATGAACGGCTTGGACGATGGTGCCGATGCGGCGTGTGGAGCATCTGGCCCGCCGGAGCAGTCGCCAGGACTTCAACTGCGCGAAGGCGCGCTCGCCGGGGGCTCGGAGTCGGGCGTGGTCGTGGTTGAACTGCTGGTAGTGCTCGGGCTGTTCACTGTGGTGGTAGTAGGGGGTGCGGAAGGTGGCGCCGGCGCCCTGGTAGGCGCGGTCCGCGAGGACGAGGATCTGCCGGGTCAGGCAAGCTTGGACGATGCCGTGGGTGCGGGCCGCGGTCAGGTCATGGGTGCGGCCGGGTGTCGCGCGGGAGAACCACAGGGGTGTGCCGTCCGGGCGGGCGATGACTTGCACGTTCATGCCGTGTTTCTTGTGTTTCTGCGAGTAGTACGGCTGGTCGGCGCGGACGCGGTCGGTGGGGATCAGGGTGCCGTCAACGATGACGTGGTCGCCGTCACCAAGGCCGGTGAGGGCTTCGTGGAGGCCGGGGGCCCAGGAAGCCAGCACCTCCAGGGCCTCGTCCACGTAGCGCCAGGCGGTGGCCTGCGATATCGCGAACCCGGCGCCGAGCTGGGCGAACGTCTCGTTCTTGCGCAGGTGGACCAGCGTGAGCAGTGCCTGGTCGAAGCAGCCGAGCTTCCGCCAGCGGGTGTTGCGTGCGCGGCGGTGCTCGTACAGCAGCCAGGCAACATGCTCGACCAGCTCATGCGGGACGTCGAGCGTGGCAGGATACGGAACCAACAGGGCCCCTTCGGTCGCCGGTGTGCTGAGTGGAATCACCACGCCAACGACGAGGGGCCCTGCCTCGTCACCACACCCGCTGACCAGCCCATTTCACCCGCCAGCACAGGATGAAAGAGGTTCATTGAGCTGTTTTCATCCTGTCTTGCAGGGGTGACGGGGCAGGTCAGCGGGGTGGTGTGACGAGGCGAGGCTCCTGGTCGTTGCGGTGGTGTTTTCTACGCACCACGCTTCGTCCGAGGAGCCTCGCTTGGTCCCGTATCGTGCCATGCTCGACGTCCCGCATGAGCTGGTCGAGCACGTCTCATGGCTGATCTATGCCCGAAGGTGTGAACGTGGCACGCGGTGGCGCAAGCTGGGCTGTTTCCACCAGGCGTTGCTGGCGCTGGTGCACCTGCGCAAGAACGAGACGCTGCCTCAGCTCGCGGCGGGGTTCGGGATCTTCACCGCAACCGCCTGGCGGTACGTCGACGAGACCCTCGAGGTCCTGGCCTCCTGGGCACCCGGCCTGCAGGAGGCCCTCGTCGGCCTGGGCGAAGGAGACTTCGTCATCCCCATCGACCGCATCGCCGCGGACGAACCGTACTACTCCCAGAAACACCGGAAGCACGGCATGAACGTTCAGGTCGTCGTGCGGCCGGACGGCACCCCTTTGTGGTTCTCCCGCGCAACGCCGGGCCGCACCCACGACCTCACCGCGGCCCGCGCCCACGGCATCGTGCAGGCCTGCCTCACCCGGCAGATCCTCGTGCTCGCGGACCGCGCCTACCAGGGCGCCGGCGCCACCTTCCGCACCCCCTACTACCACCACAGCGAACAACCCGAGCACTACCAGCAGTTCAACCGCGACCACGCCCGACTGAGAGCCCCCGGCGAACGCGCCTTCGCTCAACTCAAGACGTGGCGGCTACTGCGGCGGGCCCGCTGTTCCACCCGCCGCATCGGCACGGCAGTCCAAGCCGTCCACACCCTGCTGACCTGCACATATTCAGGATGAAAACGGCTCGCTGCCACGAAGACGGCACATCGCACGCCCGCGCACCGGCCCCCGGGCCAGGACGCGGGGGAGCGGGAGAGCCCGCACACCCCGTGCCGAGCGGCGGGTGGAGAAGCAGCTGACCGCTGAGCTGCGGAAAGTCCGCGGCAAGGAGGGCATCCTCTTCCGGCTTGCGGACGCGGCGGTCGGCCAGCCGGAGGGGACCGTGCGGCGGGTGCTGTTCCCGTTGGTCGGGGAGAAGACGCTGCGGGATCTGGTCGCGGAGGCGAAGGCGAACGAGAAGGTGTTCAAGGCCAGGGCCCGCACCACGTTGCGGTCCTCCTGCAGCGGCTACTACCGGCAGATGTTGCCGCCGCTGCTGGCCACGCTGGGCTTCAGGTGCAACAACACGGCCTACCGGCCGGTGATGGGAGCGCTCGCGCTGTTGGAGCGCTACGCCGATGTCGACGGCAAGACCCGCTTTTACGACGCCAGCGAGTCGGTGCCGATGGACGGCGTCGTACGCAAGGACTGGCGC
Source organism: Streptomyces sp. NPDC126497 (assembly GCF_040302425.1). Taxonomy (NCBI): domain Bacteria; kingdom Bacillati; phylum Actinomycetota; class Actinomycetes; order Kitasatosporales; family Streptomycetaceae; genus Streptomyces; species Streptomyces sp. NPDC126497. The sequence continues at coordinate 8,818 of NZ_JBEORT010000122.1, read as the reverse complement.
GAGGCGGTGGTGGACGAGCGCGGCCGCATCGAGTGCATCCCGTACGAGCTGTGCGTGCTGGTGGCGCTGAGGGATGCGATCCGGCGCCGGGGGATCTATGTCAAGGGCGCGGCCCGCTGGGGCAGCCCGGAGGACGCCCTGCCCGGCGACTTCGAGCACGCCCGCACCGTGCACTACGCCGCGATCCGCCAGCCGATGGACCCGCAGGAGTCCATCACCGACTTGAAGCGGCAGATGACGGTCGGCCTGGACCGGCTGTCCGGGGCGCTCGCGGACGGTTCGGCGGGCGGGGTGAAGGTCACCACCCGAAAGGGCGAGCCGTGGATCACCGTGCCGAGGCTGGAGAAGCTGCCCGAGCCCACCGGGCTGCAGGCACTGTAGGAGGAGGTCGTACGACGCTGGGGCGTCCTCGATCTGCTGGACATGCTGAAGAACGCCGACTTCCTGTCCGGCTTCACCGACGAGTTCTCCTCGGTGGCCGCGTACGAGCGCATCGACCGCCCGACTCTGCAGCGCCGGCTGCTGCTCGCCCTCTTCGCCCTGGGCACCAGTATGGGCATCCGGGCAGTCGTGGCGAGCACGGTGAGACTGAGGCCGCGCTGCGGCACGTACGCCGGCACTTCACCACTGTCGACAACCTCCGGGCCGCGGTGACGAAGCTGGTGAACGCCACCTTCGCCACCCGCGATGCCGCCTGGTGGGGCCGCGGCACGGCATGCGCGTCGGACTCCAAGAAGTTCGGGTCCTGGTCGTCGAACTTCATGACCGAGTACCACGCCCGCTACGACGGCAACGGCGTGATGATCCACTGGCACGTCGAGAAGAAGAACGTCTGCATCTACTCCCAGCTCAAGGGCTGCTGGTCGTCCGAGGTGGCGGCGATGATCGAGGGACTGCTGCGGCACTGCACGGACGCCGAGATCGAAGCCGACTACGTCGACACCCACGGCGCCAGCGTGGTCGGGTTCGCCTTCACCGAGCCGCTGAACTTCCGGCTGCTGCCCCGGCTAAAGAACATCGGCAGCATCCGCCTGTACCGGCCGGACGACACTCCGCCCGGCTGGCCGGCCCTCGGCGGCTCTCTGACCCGGCCGATCAAGTGGGACCTGATCGCCCAGCAGTACGACCAGATGGTCAAGTACGCCACCGCGCTCCACCTGGGGACGGCGGAGGCCGAGCAGGCGCTGCGGCGCTTCACCCGCGGCGGGCCGGAGCACCCCACCTACGCCGCGCTCGAAGAGCTCGGCCGCGCCGTGCGGACCATCTTCGACTGCGACTACCTCGCCAGCCCCGACCTGCGGCGCGAGATCCACGGCGGGCTGCAGGTCGTGGAGAACTGGAATTCAGCGAACACCGTGCTCCCCTACGGCAAGGACGGCGCCCTGACCGGCCCGGACAAGGAACACGCCGAGACCTCGATGCTCGCGCTGCATCTGCTGCAGTCCGCGCCCGTGCACGTCAACACGCTGCTGGTGCAGCAGATCCTTGCCGAACCCGCCTGGTCGAAGAAGCTCACGGATGAGGACCGGCGCGGCCTGACCGCCTTGTTCTGGTCGAACATCAACCCGTACGGCACCTTCCGCCTCGACATGGACAAGCGCCGCGACCTGGGGCTCGCCGTGCCCCGCCTGCGCACCCCGGCAGATGCCGCCGACCGATCGGCTGCGGAGGCACGGTGACCGGGCACGAACATGCTATGGCACGAAGACGGTGCGGGCGGCACTGTCCGCCCGATCCCAGACCTCGGCGACCTCGGTCAGCGGCCGCCGGTCGACGGCTACCCGGATGTCCCCCTTCGCCACACCCTGCAGCAGGTCGGCGAAGGCGGCCTTGGCATCCACAAGGCCTGGGGCGGCACCGGAGCCGGAACCGACGATCTCCAGCGGGGCAGACCGCAGCGCGTTGGCGTTGAGAGTGATCTCGTCACCGGCGATCTGACCTACCTGGATGTGCAGGATCCGCTCCTGCTGCCCTTCGGGCAGCAGGTCGGGCGCTGTCACGTTGTTGGGTGTGTACGTGCCTGACTGCTTGTCGAGGCATGGTGGCCTTCGCTCGGCGCCTGTGTTCAGGCCGTGGTGGGCAGGCTGGCGGCGCCGGTGATTTGCTCCCAGATCACGAAGCGGATGGTCATCTCGGCCCGGTAGTCGTGTGCGGTCATCAGGTGGCGGCGGGGCCGGAAATGAGGGGAGATGTTGCTGAACGCCGATAGGAACCGCTGCGCCCCGCCGACGGAACGGAAGCCCTTCATTGCCCTTTCACGCTGGCGGGTGGGCTGGTGACTGTTTTCTGCCCGGTTGTTCAGCCCTTTGTGCGAGCGATGTTCTACCGAGGGCATGACCTCACGGTGGGCCGCGCCGTAGGAACGGAGCTTGTCGGTGACGATTACTCGCGACACCCTGCGCTTCTTCTTCATCAGGCGGCGAAAGAAGCGTCGGGCCGCGGCGGTGTTCCGGCGGTTCTGCACGAGGATGTCCAGGACGGTGCCGTCGGCGTCGACTGCCCGCCACAGGTACTTCCGCTCACCGTTGATCCTGACGAAGACCTCATCCAGATGCCATTTGTCGCCGGGCCGGGGCTGCCGGCGGCGCAGCGCGCCGGCGTAGCTCTGCTCGAACTTGGCACACCAGCGGCGGACCGTCTCATGCGAAACGACGACACCGCGCTCCAGCATCAGCTCCTCGACCTCACGGAAGGACAGCGGAAACCGGAAGTGCAGCCATACGCAGTGGGAGATGACCTCGACCGGGTACCGGTGGCCCTTGTACGACGGCGACGCGTCCCCCACGAGCAGCCCCTCCAGCACAATCAACCCGGAGATCATCCCACTCAGTCAGCCAACGTGACAGCACCATCTGGAGCTGTGCCCGGTCTGCGACACCGGCGACGTCGACCGCCCGGCGGCCGGCCTTCTCGTCCAGTGGTTCGCCAACGACGGCGGTCACGACATGAGCCGCGTCCAGGAGGGCGCTCACCTGCTGATGGAGTGGACCAAGGAGTGCATGGCCGTACACGGCTGGTACTGGCAGGAGACGCCGTCCGGCCAGCCCTGAGCCGTCGCCCGTACTGGCGTCGCCGGGCAGCGTGGCCGCCGGCTCGAACTATTGTTGTGCCGTGGCAACGTACGACTTCCCCGACGACCTCCTCACCGCGCAGCAGGCCCTCAATGAGGTGCGCGTCGGCCTTGCCGCCCTGTACGAGAAGCTGCCGTACTCGGTGGAGCCGACGGAGGCCTGGCAGCGTCCCGAGCGCTATGGGGAGGGGAGCGGGTGCAGACGTTTCGGTACGGCTCGTCGGGGATGTGTTTGGCCCATTCGGTTTCGGTGATGTGGTCTCCGGCGTGTTGGCAGATGCGTTGGACGGCGCGGTCGGGGTCGGTTTCCCATAGGTGGATGTCGCCGACGGCGGATGCGAGGGTGTGGCCGTCGGCGGTGAACTCGATTGTCCAGGTCGTTGTCATCTTTCCCTGCAGGACGGCGATCGGGTTGAGGACTCGTTGTTGAGTGACCCGCCACAGCCAGGTCTGGCCCGCGCCGGCGCCCCCGGCGAGGACCGTGCCGTCGGGACTGAACGTCAGCGCGTGGACGATGCCGTTCGGAGCGGTGACGGTGGGACCGAGCCTTCTGGGTGCGCGGGGTTTTTCGATGCCCCACAGCAACACCGTGCCGTTTTGGACGCCCACGGCCAGCGTGCGATTGTCCGGGCTGATCGCAAGCGACCGCGCATCATCGGTGGCCACCCTCTTTGGCTTCCCGAGCGCGCGTGGCCGGCTCGGGTCGCGGATGTCCCAGAGCGCGACGTAGCCGCCCTGGGTCACCGCGGCCAGTGTCTGGCTGTTCGGGCTGAACGCCGCGGCGTAGATGAACCCTGTGCCCGGCTTGAGGGTGGCAAGTGGGGCCGGCTCGCGCGTGTCGGCGGTGTTCCACAGACGGACGGTGCCGTCATCGCTCGTGCTGGCTAGCAGTCGTCCGTTCGGGCTGAACCGGACGTGTTCGATCAGCGCGGTGTGGCCGGCGAGGCGGACTGGGTGCTGTCTGGGCCGGCGCACGTCGGCCACGTCCCAGAGCAGGATGGTGTTGCCGGTACGGGTGGCGCCGGCCAGGGTGTTGCCGTCCGGGGACAGTGTGATGTTCCCGGTCATCCGGTCGGAATCGGGTGGCGCGGTCAGCGGGGGGCCGAGCGGGGTGGGGTGGTCGCGGTCGGTCAGGTCCCACAGCTGGGTGTCGATGCCGCCGTCGATGAGTAGGGGCCGTTTGGGGTGGAAGGCCAGGCCTATGATCTGCCGGTCCTCGGTGGGCAGGACGGGGCCGGGCACCAGCCACCTGCGTGCGACGCCGTCGGCGCCGTTGGTGTAGAGCAGGCGGTTGCCGTCGCGGAACGCGACCGCGGTGGCGGGTTCGGTGTGGGGAAGGTCGAGCCGCATCTGCCGGGTTTTGACGTCCCAGACCTGGACCCTGGCGCCCGCGTTGGCAGCGGCCACCTGCTTGCCGTCGGAGCTGAAGGTGATCGCGTTGATCCAGCCGGTCAGGCCGGTGAGCTTCCCGGCCGGTGTGGGGCGGGAGGGATGGGTCATGGTCCACAGGCGTACGAACGCGTCGTTGCTGCCCGCCGCGAGCATCGTGCCGTCCGGGGAGAAGGCGACGGCGTTGACGCGGCTTGGCACGCTCAGTGGTGCGCCGAGGGGTTGCGGGTGGCGCCGGTCACCGACGGCCCAGACGCGGACCGCGCCCCCGGCGTCGGCGCTACCGGCGTCGGCGATCGCCATGACGTCGCCGTCCGGGGTGAAGGTGATCGACTGCACGGCGCCCTTGGCTCCGGTGAGTGCAGGACCGGCTGGGATGGGGCGTGCCCGGTCACGGATGTCCTACAGCCACACCCTCGTGTCGCCGCTGCCGGCCGCCAGGGTGGCGCCGTCTGGGGTGAATTCGACCGCGAGGACCCGGTCGCGCGGGCCGGTGAGTGGTTGGCCCAGCGACTGGGGGCGTGTGGGGTTGCGGACGTCCCACAGCCGCACGGTGTTGTCGGCCGATCCGGTGGCCAGGGTGGCGCCGTCCGAGGAGAAGGCGACCGCGTAGATCGCCCCGGTGTGGCCGGTCAACCGCGAGCCCAACATCCTGGGCCGGCGCGCATCGCGCATGTCCCACAGCAGCACCGTGGTATCGGTGTCGTCGGCGCCGCCGGCGGCGAGCAGCGTACCGTCGGGGCTGACAGCGACGGCCTGTCGCGCCCCGCCGGGACGCACCATGCGGGTCACGGCTGGGCGGCTTGCCGCGCCAAGGAGGCTGGAGGTGGCCTCGACGGTCGGTGCGACGCGGTAGGCCGCCACCGCCAGCTGCGCGGCCAGAGCCGGGTCGCTGTCCGCTAATCGGTTGGCGGTGCCCGCGACCTGCCGGGAGATCGCCACGTTGCGTTCCCGCTCCGCAGTGGCCTGCTGCTTGATCGAGTAGACCGTGGCCCCCACGGAGACCACAAGCAGCATTGCGAGCGCGACGGCGAGCCACCGCAGCCGCCGCGCGGTACGGGCCGCTGCACGTTCTTCCTCCTCGCGCGCAGCGAGGCTGGCGGTCAGGAAGGCACGCTCCAGGTCGGTGAGGTCCTCGGTGGGGGTGTTGCTGAAGTGCTCCTGGGCTGCAACCAGTCGGCTTCCCCGGTACAGGGCCCCGGCCTCACGGCCCAGTTCCTCCCATGCGGCGGCGGCCTCTGTCAGGTTCCGGTGTGCGCGTAGGCGTTCGCGGTCTTCCTCGATCCACCCGTGCAGCCGGGGCCAGGCGGTGATCAGGGCCTCGTGGGCGAGTTCGACGGTGGTGTCGTCGAGGGTGAGCAGGCGGGCTTTGGCCAGGCGCTCAACGATCTGAGTGGTCTCCTGCCGGCCGATGGCCTCCAGCTCCGTACGGTCCACCGGTCTGCGGGTGTCCGGGGTTCCCTGGCCGGGAACAACCAAGCGCAGCAGCACGCTGCGGACTGTGGCCGCCTGTTCTTCGGTGAAGTAGTGGTAGACCTCTTCGGCAGTCTTGGCGATCGCGCCGTTCAGACTTCCTGCGGCCTCGTAACCAGTCATACTCAGTGTTTTGCCTCGGCGGCGACGCCAGGTCTCCAGCAGCGCGTGGGACAGTAGCGGCAGTCCGCCTGGGGCGTCGGTGACCTCCTCGATAAGGCGGGAGGTCAAAGCACGTTCCACCATCAGTCCGGCGGTTGTGGCCGGCTTGACGATCACCTCGCGCAGTTCGCCTGAGGTCATCGGGCCGACCAGCACATTCGCATCGCGCAGCGCCTCGGCCAGATCCACGTGTCCAGCGCAGTGACCGTAGAAGTCGGCACGGACCCCGATGAGTACCCGTAATCGGCTGTCGGGCTGGCGGGAAGTGAGGAGCAGGTCGATGAAGCGGGCGCGTTCGGCCGGGTCCTGGCAGAGGGTGAAGACCTCCTCGAACTGGTCGACGACCACCAACGTGTCCACCCCGGCACTGTCGGGTGGAGTGTGGGTGGGGGTGAGAAGGTGGGCGTGGGTGCGGACCGGATGTTCTCCGGGGGTCAGGATCCGAATGGCAGCCGGACGCAGGTCCGCATCTTGTGTGTGCTGCAGCGCAGGAACTAACCCGGCGCGTAGCAGGGAGGATTTGCCGCTCCCGGAAGGGCCGAACACCGCAGCGAATCGGCGGCGGCGCAGGAGGTCGAGTAGGTCGGCGGTGAGCTGGTTGCGGCCGAAGAACCACTTACTGTCCGCCGTCTCAAATCGCGCCAGCCCGCGGTAAGGCGGATCAGCGCCGTCCTCGTTTTGTTTTGTCTGGGCGGCCAGCTCATTGGACACCTCATGCCACCGCGCCTGCCACTCCTCTGGGTCGCCCCCGCACGACCGCACGTAGGCCAAGACGACGGCAAGTGTCGGCAGCTGGTCGCCCGCAGCCGCCTCCGAGAGGGTGGTAGCCGAGTAGCCCGCCTGCTGCGCCATCACCCGATAAGTAATACCGCCGGCTTCTGACCGCAGCTTGCGTAAGCCGAACGCGAACCGTTGTACCGGACCCGCGTCCGGATCCACCGGCACCTCACGACGCCCCGCCACACCCCACCACCTCCCTCTTCCCCCCGCCCCAAGGCCAGAAGACAACCTACGCACCCTCAAGCACCTGATGAGAGATCCCGCCCGGCCATTGATGGGTCACCAAAAGAGGCCTGCCAATCAATGCACCAGCCGCTGAACTCAGTGATGCCGGCGGTCCGGGAGGTTCGCCCCCAGAGGAAACGCCTGCTGGTCGTCGGCAGCCGGCAGGGATCGGGGAGCTGAGGGGACGGACAACCATCCGCGCCCACAGCGCCAGACTCACAAGACATCAGCTACGGAGGAGGAAACGTGGACAAACTGATCCGCGTCGTCGCGGTTGGTGTGGCAGCGGCTGGTCTCGGGTTGATCGCTCCCGGCCCGGCCAACGCTGACGCGCAGGCCTGGAAAATGGCGAGTCTTCAGCCCTGACGGACACAAAAGGGAGCGCGGGCGGGCGGCCCTGGGCGCGCAGGGGGAACGCCGGATGAATCGCCGGTCCGCCAGCCACACACCAGCCTTATCGCGGTGTGTGATCGGCGGGCTGGCATTCAAGGGCTAAAAAATCGCGAGCCAAACGACGTGCTTTCATGCCGTCCTTTCCGAGACGTCATCAAGGAGAAGAATGCTCAGAAAATGGGCAATCATGCGCACATCCGGGATCGTCGTGGCGACATGCGGCTTGGTCATGGCGGCCATTACACCGGCGACTGCGTCAACCAGTCATCAAATCGTCGAACACGCCGATGGCAACATAGCGGGTGAGGTGTGGTTCAACTCCGGCAACCACGCCAAGCACTCCACTTCTCAGCCGAAGAACGGGTTCAACTCGTTCACCATCAAGGACACGTTCTGCGGCGACGGCTGGGGGGTCGGGGTCGAATGGCAGCTCAGCGACGAGGTGTTCACCCACCGCAGCACGACCGATTGCGAACCCGTGGAGGTCACCTATGAAACCGGTCAGGCGACGACCATTGTGACCGAGTTCAACTGGCGCCCGTTCATGTGGGACGTCACAGGCCAGTACGACACCGTGTACGGCGCGTGGCAGAGCGACTGGATGGGATCGAACTCGACCGAGGGGGATACTGACCTGTTCACCCGGACCAGCGTCCACAACGACAGGCTGAAGTACGACGACGAAGGCAGTCCGCATACCTTCACCGCCACCATGTGGCCGACCGTGCATGCTCGTCTGGCCGGGCCGTTGGCCGTCCGGGCCATGTGGCGTGATCTCCAGGAGCGCACGCCACTGCCCTCCGTCCTGACTGCGGACCAGCGGGAGTCCATGTACAAGCAGCTCTTCTGCCACGCCATGTACGGAAAGCACCCGGAGCTGGGCGGAGACACCTGGGAGATCGAGTCCGCACGTCCCAACATCTCGTGGCAGCGGGTTCTGAGGGGTGAGGGCAAGTGCAACTGGTGAGCGCCGCGTGAGTACATAAGCGACGCCTATACCGACGTCGTCTGGGCGTACAGCTTCGGGGACGCCCCCGGATCCAACACTCGCTCAGGACGCCCCAGACCGACAGTTGCTTAACCAACACCAGACACATGTGCCGGACAACCCCACCGAGATTGGGCGTGTGACCAGCACCACCAGGTACGCACCCGTCAGTCAACTTCCGGCACGCGCGCGCACCCCGCGGCTGACATCACCTCCGCTCCGCGGGACAGCGCATGTCTCCCCCTAGTACTCCAGTTGTAGATCGTGATCTTGTTGGTCGGGTGCCAGGTCCTGTCCGGTCCGATGCTCTTGCTGTCTCAGCCGGACTGGTCAGTGGA
>NZ_JBEORT010000121.1:0-20000 GCF_040302425.1 Streptomyces sp. NPDC126497 | reverse complement strand
GGGCGGCTGGGAGGCGGCCGGCGCCCTCCCGCGCGTCACCGACCGGCCGCCCTCGCGTCCCGTCGTCCCCCGGCCGGGGCCGGCCGACCGCTTCGCGGAACTGCTCCTCGCCGTCCTCAGCGGGCAGCGTCCCGTCCACGCGATGCTGCGGCACACCGCCGGACAGGCCTACGACGAGCTGATCGGGCTCGCCGAACACGGGCCGCTGCGCACCCGCGGGATCCGCCCCGTCGTACGCGACATCGGCTGGTTCGAGCCCCGCGAGGGGGCCATCGAGGTGTTCGCCCGGATCGGGGCCGGGGACAGGCTGCGCGCCATGGCCTTCCGGCTGGAACAGGGCCGGGACCTGCGCTGGCGCTGCACCGCCGTGGAACTGGGCGGCCCGCGGCCGCGCCGTGCGGACACCCGCTGAGCCCGCCCGCCACGGCCGAGGGCCGGACACCCTGGGGTGTCCGGCCCTCGGCCCGCTCACGAGCGCTCACTTCTTGCGGCGACGCCCGCCCCGCGCCTGCTTGCGGCGCTCCGCGCGCGTGAGGCCGTCCGCCTCGGAACGCACCGGCTCGTCGTCGGTGGCCAGCTCGCCCTCGATGGTGCCGCCCTCGCCGTCCACCGTGGGTGCCGAGAAGTGCAGGTTCCGCCGCTGCGGGGCGTCGAGCCCCTTGGCGCGGATCTCGGGGCGCGGCCCCGCCTGCGCGGGCACCGCGTCCTGCTTCTCCAGGTCGGCCACCGGCTTGGCGTCCTCGACCGGGACCTCCTCGACCTGCTGCTCGACCTGGACCTCCAGGTTGAACAGGTAGCCGACGGACTCCTCCTTGATGCCGTCCATCATCGCGGTGAACATGTCGAAGCCCTCGCGCTGGTACTCGACCAGCGGGTCCTTCTGCGCCATCGCGCGCAGGCCGATGCCCTCCTGGAGGTAGTCCATCTCGTAGAGGTGCTCGCGCCACTTGCGGTCCAGGACCGACAGCACGACCCGGCGCTCCAGCTCGCGCATGATCTCGGAGCCGAGCTGCGCCTCGCGGGCCTCGTACTGGGCGCGGATGTCGTCCTTGATGGACTCGGAGATGAACTCCGCCGTCAGCCCGGCCCGGTCGCCGGCCGCCTCCTCCAGCTCCTCGACGGTGACGCTCACCGGGTACAGCTGCTTGAAGGCGCCCCACAGCCGGTCCAGGTCCCAGTCCTCGGGGAAGCCCTCGGCGGTCTCCGCCTGGACGTAGGCGTCGATGGTGTCGTCCATGAAGTGCTGGATCTGCTCCTGCAGGTCCTCGCCCTCCAGGACCCGGCGCCGCTCGCCGTAGATGACCTCGCGCTGCCGGTTGAGGACCTCGTCGTACTTCAGGACGTTCTTGCGCGTCTCGAAGTTCTGCGTCTCCACCTGCGACTGCGCGGACGCGATCGCACGCGTGACCATCTTGTTCTCGATCGGCACGTCGTCCGGGACGTTCGCCATGGACATCACGCGCTCGACCATCTGGGCCTTGAACAGCCGCATCAGGTCGTCACCGAGCGAGAGGTAGAAGCGGGACTCGCCCGGGTCGCCCTGACGGCCGGAACGGCCGCGCAGCTGGTTGTCGATGCGCCGCGACTCGTGCCGCTCGGTGCCCAGGACGTACAGGCCGCCGCTCTTCTCGACCTCCTCCTTCTCGGCCTTGACCGCCGCCTCGGCCCGCTCGAGGGCCTCGGGCAGGGCCTGCGCCCACTCCTCGATGTGCTCCTCGGGGTCGAGACCGCGCTGGCGCAGCTCCGCCTCGGCGAGGTCCTCGGGGTTGCCGCCGAGCTTGATGTCCGTGCCGCGGCCGGCCATGTTGGTGGCCACGGTGACGCTGCCCTTGCGGCCGGCCTGGGCGACGATCTGCGCCTCGCGCTCGTGGTGCTTGGCGTTCAGCACCTCGTGCTGGATGCCGCGCTTGCTGAGCTGCTGCGAGAGGTACTCGGACTTCTCCACCGACGTCGTGCCGACGAGGATCGGCTGCCCCTTGCGGTGCTTCTCCTCGATGTCGTCGACGACCGCCTCGAACTTGGCGACCTCGGTGCGGTAGATCAGGTCGGACTGGTCCTTGCGGACCATCGGCCGGTTGGTCGGGATGGGCACCACGCCGAGCTTGTAGATCTGGTGGAACTCGGCGGCCTCGGTCATCGCCGTACCGGTCATGCCGGACAGGCCGGGCATTTCCTTGCCGTTGTGGTCGTGGCGCTTGTAGAGGCGGAAGAAGTTCTGCAGCGTGATCGTGGCGAGGGTCTGGTTCTCGTCCTTGATCGGCACCGATTCCTTCGCCTCGATGGCCTGGTGCATGCCCTCGTTGTAGCGGCGGCCGGCGAGGATGCGGCCGGTGTGCTCGTCGACGATCATGACCTCGTCATCGATGATGACGTAGTCCTTGTCCTTCTTGAAGAGCTCCTTGGCCTTGATGGCGTTGTTCAGGTAGCCCACGAGCGGGGTGTTCACCGACTCGTACAGGTTGTCGATGCCCAGCCAGTCCTCGACCTTGGCCACACCGGACTCGTGGATCGCGACCGTGCGCTTCTTCTCGTCGACCTCGTAGTCGCCGGTCTCCTCGATGCCCTTGAGCGGTTGGCCGGGCTCACCGCGCTTGAGGCGCTTGACCAGCTTGGCGAAGTCGCCGTACCACTTGGTGGCCTGGTCGGCCGGACCGGAGATGATCAGCGGCGTACGAGCCTCGTCGATGAGGATGGAGTCGACCTCGTCGACGATGGCGAAGTTGTGCCCGCGCTGGACCAGCTCCTCCTTCGACCACGCCATGTTGTCGCGCAGGTAGTCGAAGCCGAACTCGTTGTTCGTGCCGTAGGTGATGTCGCAGGCGTACTGCTCGCGGCGCTGGGCCGGCGTCATGTTGGCGAGGATGCAGCCGACGCTCAGACCGAGGAAGCGGTGGACGCGGCCCATCATCTCGGAGTCGCGCTCGGCCAGGTAGTCGTTGACCGTGATGATGTGGACGCCCTCGCCGGACAGGGCGTTCAGGTACGCGGGCAGGGTGCCGACGAGGGTCTTGCCCTCGCCGGTCTTCATCTCGGCCACGTAGCCCATGTGGAGCGCGGCGCCGCCCATGATCTGGACGTCGTAGTGCCGCTGGCCCAGGACGCGCCTGGCGGCCTCGCGGACGGTGGCGAAGGCCTCGGGCAGCAGGTCGTCCAGGCTCTCACCGTCGGCGTACCGCTGCTTGTACTCATCGGTGAGGGCCCGCAGCTCGGCGTCGGAGAGGCCTTCGAAGTCCTCTTCGATGGAGTTGACCTGGTCCGCGATGCGGTGCAGCTTGCGCAGGATCTTGCCTTCGCCTGCACGCATGATCTTCGAGAGGACGGACACGGGGGTTGGTCTCCTTGCCGGTCGGGCCTGGGACGGTCGGTTTCCATTTCACTGACTGAGCAACGGCCATCGTATGCGAGGACCCCACTGCGCCGGGAGGCCTGCCACGGGGCTGACCGTCGGCTGCTGCTTCCTGTCCCTTTCACGGCTGCTCCACAAGGACAACGTCCGGGCCCCCCGGATGGTGCCGCCCCGCACCGGCGTGTTGCGCGAAGGGTGATCGTCGCCTCACGCGCCGCGCGAGGGATGGCGCCGCTCGCCTCCGCACGAGCAGAATCGGCCGATGGACCCCGTCACGCTCACCACCGACCGCCTCCTGCTGCGCACGGTCGGCCCGCAGGAGACCGACGCCGTGTACGCGATCTGCCAGGACCCGGACATCCAGCGGTGGACCACCATCCCCTCCCCTTATCTGCCCGAGCACGCGCGGGGGTTCACCGAGCAGATCGCGCCCGACGGCTGGGCGGGCGGTTCGATGTTCACCTTCGGGGTCTTCCTGCCCACCGGGGAGCTCACGGGCATGCTCAGCATCACCATGCGCTCCCTGGGGGCGGGTGAGATCGGTTTCTGGGCCGCGAAGGAGCACCGCGGCAACGGCTACATCACCGAGGCCGTCCTCGCCGCCTCCCGCTGGGTCTTCACCCGGATGTCGGTCGACCGCGTGGAGTGGCGGGCGGAGGTGGGCAACGTCGCCTCCCGCGCGGTGGCGGAGCGCGCGGGCTTCACCATCGAGGGCGTCCTGCGCGCCTCGCTCACCAACAAGGGGGTGCTGCGGGACGGCTGGGTGGGCTCTCTGCTCCCTTCCGACCTGGGGCTTCCCTCCACGGTCCCCTACCTGCCCGCACGGGGGTAGCCCCGGCCCCACCCCTGTTGTCAGTGGCGCCCTCTATCGTGCGGACGTATGACGACCCTCCCGCGTCCCACCACGGAACTGTCGGCAGACGAGGCCCGCCGCATCGCCCTGCGGGCCCAGGGCCTCCTCGGTGCCCCGGACCGCCGCGCGGGCGTCCGGGGCGTCCTGCGCCACCTGGGCGCGGTGCAGCTCGACACCATCTCCGTCCTCGCCCGCTCCCACGAGCTCATCCCGTACGCCCGTCTGGGCGCCGTGGGACGCCGGACCGTGGAGGAGGCGTACTGGAAGGCGGACTCCCGGCCGCCGCACGCGTTCGAGTACTGGTCGCACGCCGCGTGCATCCTCCCCATCGAGGAGTGGCCGCACTTCGCCTTCCGCCGCCGCGCCTACCGCGCCCGCCCGCTCTGGGGCCACGACCTCCCCGACGGCGTGTACGACCAGGTGATCAAGCAGCTCCGCGCGGAGGGCCCCCTGACGGCCACGGAGCTGGGCGGCGCCAAGCGCACCAGCGAGTGGTGGGACTGGTCCGGCACCAAGGTCGCCGTCGAGCGCGCCCTGATGTACGGCGAGGTGGTGTGCGTCGAGCGCCGCGGCTGGAAGCGGGTCTACGACCTCGCCGAGCGGGCGATCCCCGCGGAGCTGCTGCACGACGAGCTGGACGACGCCGAGTGCCTGCGCCGTCTGGTCCGGCTGGCCGGCCGGTCCCTCGGGGTGGGGACGCGCGCGGACATCGCCGACTACCACCGCCTCAGGGGCGAGCAGGTCGACGCGGTGATCGCCGACTCGGGTCTGGTCCCGGTCACGGTGGAGGGCTGGTCCAAGCCGGCCTGGGCCGATCCGGCGGCCCTGGCGGCACCGCCGCGCGGCCGGCACCGTACGACGCTGCTGTCCCCGTTCGACTCGCTGGTCTGGGAGCGGGCGCGCACGGAGCGGATCTTCGGTTTCACCCACCGTCTGGAGGCCTACGTCCCCAAGCCCAAGCGGGTGTACGGCTACTTCGCGATGCCCGTCCTCGCGGGCGGCCGGCTGGTCGGCCGGGTCGACCCGGCCCGTGAGGGGCGCACGCTGGTGGCCAGGCAGGTCACGCTGGACGGCCGCGCGGCGGTCCCCGCCGTGGCCCGGGCCCTGGTGGAGGCGGCCGGCTGGGTGGACTGCACGGACGTGCGCGTGGAGCGGGTGGACGCGCCGGAGCTGCGCGAGGCCCTCGTCCTGGAGCTCTCCCGGGTCCCCTCCTGACGCGGGGGCCCGTCACCGGATCTCGAGGATCTTCTCCCGCATCGCGTAGACCACCGCCTCCATCCTGGAGTGCAGCTGGAGCTTCTCCAGGATGTTGCGCACGTGGTTCTTCACGGTGTTCTCGGAGATGAACAGTTCCTTGGCGATGTCGCGGTTGTTCATCCCCGTGGCCACCAGCTTGAGGACTTCGAGTTCACGGTCCGTCAATCGGGGCGCGGGCACCAGCCGGCGTTCGTCGGTGCGCTGGATCATCGACTTGAACTCGGTGAGCAGTTTCGACGCCATGGACGGGCTGATCTGCGACTGTCCGTCGGCCACCGCGCGAATGGCGGTGGCCACCTCGTCCGTGGAGATCTCCTTCAGGAGATAACCGGTCGCGCCCGCCTTGATGGCGTCGTAGAGATCGGCCTCCTCGTCGCTGATCGTCAGCATGATGATCTTCGCGCTGGGGGCGACCTCCTTGATGGAGGTGCACGCCTCGATCCCGCCCCGCTTGGGCATCCGCACGTCCATCAGGACGATGTCGGGCAGCAGGTCGGCCGCCTTCTCCACCGCCTCGGCGCCGTCCCCGGCCTCACCGATGACCTGGATGTCCTCCTCGGCCGCGAGCACGATCTCCAGTCCGCGGCGGAACAGCGCGTGGTCGTCCACCACAAGGACTCTGATCGGCTCCTTGCGTGGAGTGTCCGCGTCCGGGCCCATGCCGACGACGCCGCCGTCGGCGTCCTCGTCACGCATCGGTCCGAAGCTGTCCGCCATCGTTCCTCCCCCTGAAGGCTGTGGCCTGTGGTCCTGACCATCGCCAACCCAAGGCAGCGGACCACCGGTTGGGCCGCTGCAGCCATGATTCCATGCCCCGCCGCCACCGGAGTGCCGGTGCGTGCGCCGAGTGGTCGCACACCGGTGCCCCTGGGGGCGCACACGCGCACCAGGGGCACCGGCTCGGCCGTCACGCGGCGGGTCAGCCGCCGAGCGTCCCGCCCGCCTCGGGGGACTGCGTCTGGGTGACCATCGTGTCCGTGCTGAGGTGGATCACGCCGTAGTCGTAGGCGTGCCGCCGGTAGACGACGCTGGGCTCCTTGGTCTCGGAGTCGATGAACAGATAGAAGTCGTGCCCGACCAGCTCCATTTCGTAGAGAGCCTGATCGAGGGTCATGGGCGCTGCCACATGGGTCTTCTCACGGACGATCAGGGGCCCGTCGCCCTGCACTTCCAGGGAGCCGATCTTCTTGGTGGGGACGGCTTCCTGCTCCTCCGCGACGGAGCTCGCACCGGCTCCGTTGAGTGTCGCCGCGCCCGGGACGTGGTCGGGGACCTCGGCGGCCGAGATCCTGCGCGCGCCACGCCGCGAGAAACGCTTGTCGTGCTGCTTGCGCAACCGGGCGTCCAGTTTCTCCGCCGCCAGGTCGAGTGCCGCGTACGGATCGCTCGCGGCTGCCTCCGCCCGGATCACCGGACCGCGGGAGCGGAGCGTGATCTCCACCCGGTCGCAGCGGTCGGCCTGCCGGGGGTTGGGCTCCTTGGAGACCTCGACGTCGAGGCTGATCACCTTGCCATCGAGCTTCTGGATCTTCTCCAGGTTCAGCTTCTCGGCCACGTGCTTCCGGAACCGCTCGGGCACCTCGGTCTTGCGGCCCTTGACGACGATGTCCACGCAGAACTCCGTTCCCGGATCGCTCCGCCTCGGTGCGGAGCGTCTCCCTTTTGCACCAGGTTCCGGTGAGGCCCGGAACCTCGGACTCGGTGACGTCCACCTCCTCCCCCATGGGCGGGATCTCCACTCCACCGGCACGGGTGATGATGAAAAACCCGCGGCACGGCAATCGGATTCGAGAGGTGTGGCCTGCGGCTTTCCCTCACAACCGAACATATCTCGCCCGGACGGATGTCGTCACCCTCTACTGCGCCGTACCTCCATTCTGGTGAATTGACTCTCTTATTACCTGCAACGACGTACGTTCTCAGTCAGTTCCGGCTTATTCCGAAAGCGTCCGGAGATGCCGCGACGACGGCCGCGCACATCCCGTCGGCGCCCTCCTCGTCCACCACGGCCGACGGCCGGCCGGGCCGTCGGTCCGCCCACTGTTGACCTGGTCCGCTCCGTTGTTCCCCTCTCCCTTCCCCTGTCTCACCCCTGTACACGAACGCGGGACCCGAAATACTCGATCCGGCGCCCCGGTCCGGTGTTCCGGCCCACCGCCTCGCCCGTACGGCGCGCGCCGCCTCGGCCAGCGACGCCCCCGTCGTCATCAGGTCGTCGACCAGGACGACCCGGCCTTGCGCGAGCAGCCGGCCGCAGCCCGGGGCCACCGTCAGCGCGCCCGCGAGATTGGCCAGCCGCTGCCGTGCGCCGAGCTCCGACTGGTCGGCCACCCGCCGCCGCTGCCGCAGGGCGGGAAGCACTCGTGCGGGTACCCCCGCCCGTCGCAGCTCACCCGCCGCCGCGTACGCGATCCGCCGCGCGGGATCGTGCCCGCGTGCCCGCACCGCCCGCCGCGCGGAGGGCACCGGGACCAGCAGCACCGGGCCCGCGCCCGGCGCCCCGGCCGCTCCCAGCCCCGCCCGCACCGCTCCCGCCAGCGCCGCGCCGAGCGGCCGGGAGAGGGCCAGGGCGCCCCGTTCCTTGTGGGCCAGCAGCGTGGCGCGCACCTCGTCCGCGTACCGGGCCGCCGCGTGCACCGACGGCAGCCCGGGCGGCTCGGGCACCGGCCGCACCCGGCACGGCACGGCTCCGCCCAGCGCCGTACGGCACCGGGCGCAGAGCACCGTACGAGGTCTGCCGCAGCCTCCGCACTCGGCCGGGAGCACCAGGTCGGTGAGGTCCTGCCACCAGTCCCGCATGGACCCACTGTGCCCACGCCCGCCGCACCCGGCCACCCCTGTGGATAACCCGGGGGACGGGTCCGGCTCACCCCGGGTAGACCGGCGCGGTCCCCTCCGTCACCTTCTGCCACTGGGCCCCCGAGGGCAGCCGTACGATCCCGTCCACCGAGTGCGCCATCAGCGGTGCCTGTTCGTCCTCGGAGGCGGTGACGGCCTCGACCCCGGTCAGGGCGGCGGGCGGCGGCACGTCCGGCGTGGAGCCGTCGACCTCGACGTACTTCATCTGCTCCACACCTCCCTGCTCGCGCCCGACCACCACGAGCCGGCTGTCCCCGGCCCAGGACATGGCCGTGACCTGCTCCAGCTCGGGCGTCGCGGAGCGCAGGTCCAGCACGGTGACCGCCGGGCCGTCCGCCTCCTCGCTCCGGTCGATCCGGCCGATCATCAGGGAACGCCGGTCGCCCTTCTCCACGACGAGCGCGATCCGCACTCCGTCGGCGGCCACCCGGACCGCCCGCACGCGGCCGTCCAGCCCCGGCGTCCGCACCCGGACCGGCTCGTCCGCGTCCGCCTCCAGGAGGTACAGCCGCGGGTCGGCGGGGTCGCCGTCGGCCACCCACAGTCCGCCCCGCGCGTCCCAGCTGGGCGTGGTCAGCCTGTCCTCCTCGGTCCTGCCGGTGCTGTGCAGCACGGGTTCCCCGAGGGGGCTCCCCGCCGCCAGCGGGGCGACGAACAGCGACCTGCCGTCGATGCCGACCCCGGCCGCGGTGCGCTCGTCCCTGGCGACCGCCACCGACCGCAGCGCCTTCTCGCCCTCGCCCAGCGCCCCGGGCACCGGAGCGGGCTCGGTGTCGCCGGTGCCCGCGGTGATCCGCACGAGCCGGCCCTCGTCGTCGACGAAGTACAGGTGATCGGGCCGGTCCAGCGCGCCCCGGGTGGCCACGGTCTCCGCGCCGCTCCGGGGGAGCGAGCACAGCTGCCCGCCGCCGGCCCGCAGCTCGACCTCCTCCACCGCGGGGCTGAGCGTGCGCAGCGTGAACAGCAGCTGGGCCGCCATCTCCTCGCACCGGCCGGTGCCGGCCTCGGCCGCCTTGTCGTTGAGCGGCACGGTCAGCCTGCCCCGGTCGTCCGGGGTCAGCGGGCCGGCGCCCTTGCGCAGCGCCGTCCCTTCGGGGAAGCCGGTCCTGACGGCGGGGCTCAGCCAGGTCGTGGGCCCCTCGATGAGGGAGCGCACCATCTCGGTCGTGGGATCCACGTGACTGCGCACGTAGACGGGGTCGGCGACCGTCATCGGCGGCGTCCCCGCGCTGTCCGAGGCGAAGTAGTACTTGTTGACGGACATGTAGTTGCGCTGGAAGTCCGACTTGCCCATGACGACGCCCTGCGGCACGGTGTCGATGCGCCACTGGCCGGTCTCGGCGTCCTTCGTGAGGTGCACCGGCTCGTCGTAGGCCCCGGAGGCGGGCGCGTAGGACTGCTGCGCGTCCACCGTGGCGACCTTGGTGCCGGTCAGCGTGTAGGACAGGGAGCCGGTGTCCTGCCGGTCCGTGCTGTCGACCAGGGCCCCCGGCCCGTCCGACAGCACGGTGGTGGACGACTCCGGCCTCCAGGTCTTCGCGGCCTCGCGGGTCAGGTACTGGCGCGCGGTCCTGTAGTCGGGGTCGTCGCTGGTCAGCGCTTCCAGGAAGCCCTGCACGATCTGTGTGGGGGTGGCGTCCTCACCGGGCGGCATGGCGAACACCCGCACCTGCGCGTCCTGCCGGGGCGTCGACTCGACCCCCCGCAGGTCCCCGCTGTCGGGCATCGAGGCGCACCCGGCCAGCAGAACGACCCCGCAGGCGGCGTACGCCACCGTCCGCAGCGGTGCCACCCCCCGGCCGCGCTCACCGCCGCCCACGCGAAGCCTCCCCGTCCCTGTCCGCATTCCGCGTCCCCCTCCGGCCGTCCTCACCACGGTCCGCCGCGCCTCCGTCGTGTCCGTCGTCCGCACGCCCCGCGGGTCCGCCACCGGTCTGCGGGAGGCCGTCCTCGCCGTCCGCGGTCCCGTTCCCCGTCCCGTTTCCCGTCCCGGGGTCCGTCCGCGTACCGTCCGTCCGTGCCGGCGGGGCGGGGCGGGCCACCACGCGCGCGCCGTTGCCGGGCAGTGCGGTGGGGTCGGCCGTCGGGGCCGCGGCCGTCGGCCTCAGCGCCAACGGGTCCCGTGCCGCACGCGCCGGCCCGTCGGCGCCCGCCTCCCGGGCCGACACCGTCGCGCTCTTCTCCCCGTCCCCGGCGCGCGGCGCACCGGCGTCGGCCGGCCCCCGGTTGCGCCGCGAGTCCTTGGGCTCCAGCGGGATCGGCGACCCCCGCAGCGGCTCGTCCGCGGTCCTGGGCAGCGTCAGCCGGAACTGCGAGCCGCCGCCCGGCTCGCCCCACGCCTGGAGCCAGCCGCCGTGCAGCCGCGCGTCCTCCAGGGCGATGGACAGCCCCAGCCCCGTGCCACCGGTGGTACGGGCGCGTGCCGGGTCGGCCCGCCAGAAACGGCTGAAGACCCGCGTGGCCTCGCCGGGCTTGAGCCCCACCCCGTAGTCGCGCACCGCCACCGCCACCGCGCCGCCGGCGGCGGCCAGCTTGACGACGACGTCCTTGCCCTCGCCGTGCTCGACGGCGTTGACGACCAGGTTCCGCAGCACCCGTTCCACGCGCCGCGCGTCGGCCTCGGCGACCACGGGCTGCTGGTCGCCGACGACCTTGATCGTGGTGCCCTTGCGCTCGGCCAGCGGCTCCGCGCCGCTGACCACGCGCCGCACCACCTCGCGCAGGTCGATCGGCTCCGCCTCCAGCGCCGCCGCGCCCGCGTCGAAGCGGCTGATCTCCAGCAGGTCGGCGAGCAGCGACTCGAACCGGTCCAGCTGGTCGGCGAGCAGCTCCGCCGACCGCGCGGTCACCGGGTCGAAGTCCTCGCGCGCCTCGTGGATGACGTCCGCCGCCATCCGCACGGTCGTCAGCGGCGTCCGCAGCTCGTGCGACACGTCCGACACGAACCGGCGCTGCATCCGCGACAGGTCCTCCAGCTGGTTGATCTTCAGCTGGAGGTTCTGCGCCATCTTGTTGAACGCCTCGCCGAGCCGCGCGATGTCGTCCTCGCCGGTGACCTTCATCCGTTCCTGCAGCCGCCCGGCGGACAGCCGCTCGGCGATCCCGGCCGCCATCCGCACCGGTGTGACGACCTGGCGCACCACGAGCCAGGCGATCGCCCCGAGGAGGACGACGACGAACAGCCCGGCGGTCGCCAGGGTGCCCTTGACCAGGCTCAGCGACTTCTCCTCCTGGGTGAGCGGGAAGAGGTAGTACAGCTGGTACGGGTCGCCGTTGGGGTCGTTGACCCGCTTGCCGATGACCAGGCCGGGCTGGGAGTCCTTCTTGGTGTCGTAGACGATGCGCGTGTAGCTCTGGGCCGCCGACGTACTGGTGTCGATCCTCTCCCGCAGCTCCGCCGGCACGCTCGCCGTCGGATTGACCTCGCCGGAGGCGCGCGGTCCGCGCCCGCTGCCGCTCTCGCCGCCCGCGGGCAGGGTCACCACGGCGAAGGCGCCCTGCCCACCGCTGGAGAGCGACTCCACGAGGTCGCTCATCCACTGGATGACGCTCTGGGAGGGGCGGCCGTCCAGCGCCGCGCCGTCGTCGTCGGTGACGCTCACGGCCTCCTCGGCCTGCTGTTTGGCCACCGCGAAACCGCCGGTGGCCTGACTCTGCGACGCCGTCACCTTGGCGTCCAGCAGACCGTTGCGCACCTGGCCGATGACGACGAAGCCCAGCAGCAGCACCACGCCCAGCGACATCAGCAGCGTGGTGACGACGACCTTGAGCTGGATGTTGCGCCGCCACAGCCGCATGACGGGCAGCAGCGGCCGGCGCACCCAGCGCACGAACAGCCGGATCACCGGACTGCCCTGGACCCCGCCCTGCAGCAGCCCGCCGTCGAGCAGGCGCCCCCAGCGGGAGCCCGGGGCCTTCCGGCCGACAGGCCGCCCCGGACGGCCCCCGGACCGGCCGGGCGCCGGAGCGGCACTGTCACCGGACATGTCAGCTCGGTCCTGCCTTGTACCCGACACCACGGACGGTCACCACGATCTCCGGCTTCTCCGGGTCCTTCTCGACCTTGGAGCGCAGCCGCTGCACGTGCACGTTCACCAGACGGGTGTCCGCCGCGTGGCGGTATCCCCAGACCTGCTCGAGGAGCACCTCGCGCGTGAACACCTGCCACGGCTTGCGGGCGAGCGCGACCAGCAGGTCGAACTCCAGCGGCGTCAGCGCGATCGACTGCCCGTCCCGCTTCACGGAGTGCCCGGCCACGTCGATCACCAGGTCGCCGATGGCGAGCTGCTCCGGAGCCGGCTCCTCCGACCTGCGCAGCCGCGCCCGGATGCGGGCCACCAGCTCCTTCGGCTTGAACGGCTTCACGATGTAGTCGTCGGCCCCGGACTCCAGGCCCACCACCACATCGACGGTGTCGCTCTTCGCCGTCAGCATCACGATCGGCACCCCGGACTCCGCCCTGATCAGGCGGCACACCTCGATGCCGTCCCGGCCGGGCAGCATCAGGTCCAGGAGCACCAGGTCGGGCTTGGCCTCACGGAAAGCGGCCAGCGCCTTGTCGCCGTCGGCTACGAAAGACGGTTCAAAACCTTCACCGCGCAGCACGATGCCGAGCATCTCGGCCAGTGCGCTGTCGTCGTCGACGACAAGGACTCGTCCCTTCATAAACGACATCATCCCATTAGCTGTTCGTTACCTGGCGTGACCTGGCGCACAGCGTCGCCAGGGCCTCGGCTGTCACGGGCGAGACGGCGCCCTCCTCGGTGACGATCGCCGTCACCAGCTCCGGCGGCGTCACGTCGAACGCCGGGTTGTACGCCTGGGTCCCCAGGGGCGCCACCGGAACACCCCCGCCCGCCTCCGTCCCGGCCACCGGCACCTGCGGCGCCATGACCTCGGTCACCTCGTGTCCGGGACGCTGCTCGACCTCGATGGACGCCCCGTCCGGCGTCCGGAGGTCCACCGTCGTCACCGGAGCCACCACGATGAACGGCACATGGTGGTACCGCGCGAGCACCGCGAGCGGGTAGCTCCCCACCTTGTTCGCCACCGAACCGTCGGCCGCGATGCGGTCCGCGCCGACGAGCACCGCGTCCACCTCGCCCGCCGCGAACAGCGATCCCGCCGCGTTGTCGGTGAGCAGGGTGTACGCCATGCCGCTGCGGGCCGCCTCGTACGCCGTCAGGCGAGCACCTTGCAGCAGAGGACGCGTTTCGTCCACCCACAGGCGCCTGAGCCGTCCCGCCCGGTGCGCCGCCAGCGCCACCGCGAACGCCGTCCCCTCCCCTCCCGACACCAGCGAACCGGTGTTGCAGTGCGTGAGGATCCGGTGCCCGCCGCCGGGCAGCAGCTCGTCGAGGAGCGCCAGCCCGTGCTCGGCCATCCGGGCACTGGCCTCGGCGTCCTCCCGGTGCAGCTGCCGTGCCGCGGCCAGCGCGGCCCCGGCCGCCTGCCGGGGGTCCCCGCCGCGGGCGAGGACGGCCTGGTGCGCGGCGTGCGCCCGGCGTACGCCGACGGCGAGGTTCACCGCGGTGGGCCGGGCGCCCTCCAGCGCCGCCGCCGCGTCGTCCACGTCGTAGCCCCGTACGGCGGCGAGCGCGACGCCGTAGGCCCCCGCGACGCCCAGCAGGGGAGCACCCCGCACGGCGAGCGAGCGGATCGCCTCCACCAGCGCCGGCGCGTCCGTACAGACGAGCTCGACCTCCTCGGCCGGCAGCCTCGTCTGGTCCAGGAGGACCAGGACGGGGCCTTCGGGCGGCTCCTCCCAGCGCAGTGCCGGGATCTCGGTCGGCCGCGTGTTGTCGCCACTGTGTGCGTACTGATCAGCCATGCGGCCAGTCTGCCCCCTGTAGCGCGGACAATTGAAGGTACGCAGCCCTCACCTCGGCAGGTCGGTCGGTGACCACCCCATGGCACGATGGCTGCCAAGCTGCCGCCGCGACCGCGGACGGGCACCGTGAAGGAGCGACGATGAACGACACTCCGGGCTGGGCCTCGCCCGGATCCGCCCCGTCCGAAGGGCAGGGACCGGGAGCGTCCGGCCCTGCCGGGCCCGCCGGCCGCCCGGACCCCCAGCAGCCCGCCGACCAGCCCCGACAGCCGGGCCGGGCCCCGCAGGACCCGGGCGTGAAGTGGTCGAAGGAGCAGCCCCCGCCCGGCCAGTGGTCCGCACCCGCCGGCCCCGACCGGACGCCCCCGCCCCCGCCGTCCGGCCCGGGCTGGGGCACCCCGCCACCCGGCGGTCACGGAGGTCCCGGCGGTCCCGGCGGTCCCGGCGCCTGGGGAGGCAACTGGGGCGGCGGCTGGGGAGGTCCCCCGCCCGCGGCCAAACCCGGTGTCATCCCGCTCCGCCCGCTCGGCGTGGGGGAGATCCTCGACGGCGCCGTCTCCACCATGCGCGCCCACTGGCGCACGGTCCTCGGCATCTCGCTGACCATCGCCGTCCTCACCGAGATCGTCGTCGTACTGCTCCAGGGCCTCGCCCTGGACACCTCCGGCACCGCGGTGCTCGACGACCCCAGCGCCACCCTCGACGAACTGACCGACGCCATGGGCGACGCCCTGCTCAACTCCGGCGTGGTCCTCCTGATCACCCTGATCGGCACCGTCGCCGCCACCGCCCTGCTCACGACCGTCACCAGCCGCGCGGTACTCGGCAGGTCGGTCACCACCGGCGAGGCCTGGCGCGACGCACGCCCCCAGATCGTCAAGCTGTTCGGCCTGATCTGCCTGCTGCTGCTCATCACCGCCGGCATCATGGCCGTCGGCGCGCTGCCCGGCTTCCTCGTCGCCCTCGCCGCGGGCGGCGGGGCGGGCATCGCCCTCACCGTCCTGGGCCTGATCGGCGCCGCTGTCGCCACCGTGTGGCTCATGGTCCGCCTGTCGTTGGCCTCGCCCGCCCTGATGCTGGAGAAGCAGGGCATCAGGAAGGCGATGAGCCGCTCCGCCAGACTGGTGCGCGGCTCCTGGTGGCGGATCTTCGGCATCCAGCTGCTCGCGACGATCATCGCCAACGTCGTCGCGTCGATCATCGTCATCCCCTTCACCTTCCTCGCCGCGGCCGTCGGCGGCGACGGCGTCTCCGGCTTCCTCAACAGCGCCGGCGGCGACATGGGCTGGACGTTCCTCATCATCAGCGGCATCGGCTCGGTCATCGGCGCCACGATCACGTTCCCGATCACGGCCGGCGTCACCGTGCTCCTCTACGTCGACCAGCGCATCCGCCGCGAGGCCCTCGACCTCGAACTGGCCCGCGCCGCAGGCGTCCGGGGCCACGGCCCCGGCACCACCCCGGGAGGTTGAGGGGGTGACCGCCACGGGGGGAGTTCTCGCATCCGTACAGGCGCTGCCCGCGGCCGCCGACACGGCCGTGCGCCTGCTGCTGCGCGGCGACGACGAGCCGCCCGTCACCCTCCCGCGCGACCCCGCCCGGGAGGCGGCCCGGCGCGAACTGTCCAAGGGCATGTACCACGAGAACGACCCCGGCTGGTTCCAGCAGGCCCTCGACGCCTTCTGGGAATGGGTCGGCAAGCTGTTCGGCGCCGCCTCCACCGCGACCCCCGGCGGCACGCTCGGCCTGGTCGTCGTCATCGCGGCCGTGATCGCCGTCCTGGGCGCCCTGTGGTGGCGCCTGGGCACTCCGCGCCGCCGGCCGGCCCCGGCCCCCGCCCTGTTCGACGACCGCCCCCGCAGCGCCGCCGAACACCGTGCGGCCGCCGAGGCGCACGCCGCCCAGGGCCACTGGAACCAGGCCGTCCAGGAACGCATGCGGGCCGTCGTCCGCGCCCTGGAGGAACGCGCCCTGCTCGACCTCCGCCCCGGCCGCACCGCCGACGAGGCCGCCGAGGAGGCCGGACGCACCCTGCCCGCCCACACCGCCCGGCTGCGCACCGCCGCCCGCGACTTCGACGATGTGACGTACGGCGGCCGGACCGCCACGGAAGGGCCGTACCGGCGGCTCGCCGAACTCGACCGCGACCTGGAACGCACCAGACCACAGCTCGCGGCCGGCGGCGGCAACGCCCGCAGCACGGACACCGACCGCCGGGGGGCCACCGGATGACGACCGCGGTCACGCCTCCGCCCACCTCGGCATCGCCCACCGCCCGCCAGGTGTGGACCCGCTCGCGAGGCATCGCCCTCGCCCTGGTGCTGCTGCTCGCGGCGGCCGTCGCCATCGCCGTGGTCCGCTCCGACGCCCGGCACGGCGAACTCGACCCGCGCTCCGCCGACCCCTACGGCAGCCGCGCGGTCGCCGAGCTCCTCGCCGACCGCGGCGTGGACACACGCGTGGTCACCACCCTCGACGAGGCCACCGCCGCGGCCGGTCCAGGGACGACCCTCCTGGTCGCCGTCCCCGACCTCCTGACCAAGCCTCAGCAGTCCCGGCTGCACTCCGCCGTCACCGGCTCCGGCGGTCGCACCGTCCTGGTGTCCGCCGGCAGCGCCTCCGTCGAACGGCTCTCCCCGGGCGTCACCGCGGACCCGCTCACCAGCTTCGGATCCACCCTGTCCCCCGACTGCGACCTGCCCGCCGCCCGCCGCGCGGGCAACGCCGACCTGGGCGGCATCCGCTACACCACCACCCACCTCACCGCCGACGAGTGCTACCCCAGCGAGCGCCTCGCCACCCTGCTGCGCATCCCGGCCCCCTCCGGCGACGGCGACACCGTCCTCCTCGGCGCCCCCGACATCCTCCTCAACGACCACCTCGACGAGCACGGCAACGCCTCGCTCGCCCTGCAGCTCCTCGGCTCCCGCCCCCACCTGGTCTGGTACCTCCCCTCGCTCGCC
Source organism: Streptomyces sp. NPDC126497 (assembly GCF_040302425.1). NCBI lineage: Bacteria > Bacillati > Actinomycetota > Actinomycetes > Kitasatosporales > Streptomycetaceae > Streptomyces > Streptomyces sp. NPDC126497. The sequence continues at coordinate 2,892 of NZ_JBEORT010000121.1, read as the reverse complement.
GACGCCTCCGCCGCCCCCGAGGAGGGCGAGCGGGACTTCTTCGACCTGCTCCCCTCCGGCTGGCTGTGGGGCACCCTGCAACTCTTCGTCGCGGCGACCCTGGCCGCCCTGTGGCGGGCACGCCGACTCGGCCCCCTGGTGCCCGAGAAACTCCCCGTGGCGATCCGTGCCTCCGAAACCGTCGAAGGCCGCGCCCACCTCTACCGCAAGGCCGGCGCCCGCGACCGCGCGGCCACCGCTCTTCGCTCCACGACCCGCACGCGCCTCGCCCCCCTGGTGGGCGTCCCCGTGTCCCAGGCGCACGCACCCGAGGCCCTGCTCCCCGCGCTGTCCGCCCACCTCCGGGGCGACGGACGGTCCCTGCACACCCTCCTCTTCGGCCCGCCCCCGGGCGACGACCCAGCACTCGTTCAGCTCGCCGACCACCTCGACGCCCTCGAAAGAGAGGTACGCCGTCCATGATGGACCCGACCACCGACAACGCCGCGCACACCGGGGACCCGGCCGCCGCCCGGGCCTCCCTGGAAGCCCTGCGCGCCGAGATCGCCAAGGCCGTGGTCGGCCAGGACCCCGCGGTGACCGGCCTCGTCGTCGCCCTGCTCTGCCGCGGCCACGTCCTCCTCGAAGGCGTTCCCGGTGTCGCCAAGACCCTCCTCGTCCGCGCCCTCGCCGCCACCCTCGAGCTCGACACCAAGCGCGTCCAGTTCACCCCCGACCTGATGCCGAGCGACGTCACCGGCTCCCTGGTCTACGACGCCCGCACCGCCGAGTTCTCCTTCCAGCCCGGCCCGGTCTTCACCAACCTCCTCCTCGCGGACGAGATCAACCGCACGCCCCCCAAGACCCAGTCCTCCCTGCTGGAGGCCATGGAGGAACGCCAGGTCACGGTCGACGGCACCCCCCGCCCCCTGCCCGACCCCTTCCTGGTCGCCGCGACGCAGAACCCGGTCGAGTACGAGGGCACCTACCCCCTCCCCGAGGCCCAGCTGGACCGCTTCCTCCTCAAGCTGACCATCCCCCTGCCCTCCCGCCAGGACGAGATCGACGTCCTCACCCGCCACGCCGAGGGCTTCGACCCGCGCGACCTGCGCGCCGCCGGCATACGTCCCGTCGCGAACGCCTCCGACCTGGAAGCCGCCCGCCGCGCGGTCGCCGGGACGACCGTCTCCCCCGAGATCACCGCCTACGTGGTGGACATCTGCCGCGCCACCCGCGAGTCGCCCTCCCTCACCCTCGGCGTCTCCCCGCGGGGCGCCACCGCGCTCCTGGCCACCGCCCGCGCATGGGCCTGGCTGACCGGCCGCGACTACGTCATTCCCGACGACGTGAAGGCCCTCGCCCTGCCGACGCTCCGCCATCGCGTCCAGCTCCGCCCGGAGGCCGAGATGGAAGGCGTCACGACCGACTCGGTCATCAACGCGATCCTCGCCCACGTCCCCGTCCCCCGCTGATGGCACTCACCGGACGTGCCGCCCTGCTCGCGGCCCTCGGCTCCCTCCCCGTCGGCATCTGGGAACCCGGCTGGACGGGTGTCCTCGCCGTCAACGCCCCCCTGGCGTTGGCCTGTGCCTGCGACTTCGCCCTGGCCGCCCCCGTACGCCGCCTGGGCCTGACCCGTTCCGGCGACACCTCGGTACGCCTGGGCGACACCGCCGACGTCACCCTGACGATCACCAACTCGTCCAACCGCCCGCTGCGCGCCCGCGTCCGCGACGCCTGGCCCCCCAGCAGCTGGCTGCCCGGCACGGAAGCGGCGGCCTCCCGCCACCGTCTGACGATCCCCCCGGGTGAACGCCGGCGTGTCACGACCCGGCTGCGCCCCACCCGCCGCGGCGACCGCCAGGCCGACCGCGTCACCGTCCGCTCCTACGGGCCCCTCGGCCTCTTCGCCCGTCAGGGCGCCCACGAGGTCCCGTGGACGGTACGCGTCCTGCCGCCCTTCACCAGCCGCAAGCACCTGCCGTCCAGGCTGGCCCGGCTGCGCGAACTGGACGGCCGCACCAGCGCGTTGACCCGGGGCGAGGGAACCGAGTTCGACAGCCTGCGCGAGTACGTTCCCGGCGACGACACCCGCTCCATCGACTGGCGCGCCACCGCCCGCCAGTCCGCGGTCGCGGTACGCACCTGGCGTCCCGAACGCGACCGCCACATCCTGCTGGTCCTCGACACCGGCCGCACCTCCGCGGGCCGCGTCGGCGACGCTCCCCGCCTGGACGCCTCGATGGACGCGGCCCTGCTCCTCGGTGCCCTCGCCTCCCGTGCCGGCGACCGCGTCGACCTGCTGGCCTATGACCGTCGCCTGCGCTCCCTCGTCCAGGGCCGCGCGGCCGGTGACGTCCTCCCGTCCCTCGTCGGTGCCATGGCCACCCTGGAACCCGAGCTCGTCGAAACCGACGCCCGGGGGCTGACGGCGACGGTGCTCCGTACGGCGCCCCGCCGATCGCTGGTCGTGCTGCTCACGACGCTCGACCCGGCCCCCATCGAGGAGGGCCTGCTGCCCGTCCTGGGCCGGCTGACCCAGCGCCACACGGTCCTCCTCGCTTCGGTGGCGGATCCGCATGTCGCCAGGATGGCCAAGGCACGCGGTGCCGTTGACGCGGTGTACGAGGCAGCGGCGGCAGCCCAGGCCCAGACGGAACGCGACCGCACAGCGGAACAGCTCCGTCGCCGTGGTGTCACGGTCGTGGACGCGATCCCGGAGGAACTGGCGCCGGCGCTCGCGGACGCGTATCTGGCGCTGAAGGCGGCTGGACGCCTGTGAGACAGGGGACGGCGGCACGGGTCCTCGAGGGCCCGACGTCCTGAAATGCAGGAAACCCCGCACCGAAAGGTGCGGGGTTTCCCTCAAGAATTGTTCGGCGGCGTCCTACTCTCCCACAGGGTCCCCCCTGC